>DATKBK010000001.1:0-7012 GCA_035514045.1 Steroidobacteraceae bacterium
GCCGTCAGGGCGGCTGCCGCGACGGTGGACTTGAGGAATGTCCGTCTTGCTTTCATCGAATTCTCCGAGAGTGGGTGGGGTGCCAGCCGTTCACGGCTGGCACCACGATCAGATTCAGAACATGAACAGCGCTTCGAGCGCGAACGACTTCATATCGCCGCCACCGTCAACGTCATCCATCCGGTATTCGGCCACGAGCAGCAGGTTGTCGCCGACCTTGTAGCTGGGCGCCACAGTGATGGCGCTGGCACTGATGCCCCTGAAATCGTCCTCGAAGTCGTGATAACGGACGGTGATGCCAGCAGGTCCCTTGGCGTAGTTGGCCATCAACAGGTAGCCATCGCCCTTGCCAAAGGCGCCGTAGTCGGCATCGTTGTATTCGGCCGCGAAGGTGAAGCCAGACATCGAGTACGAAGCCCAGACATTGATCACGTCCCGGTCGGTCTTGTCGTCGGACATGTAGAACGCTTTCGCGGTGAAGCCTTCGAAGGGCATCAGCGCCAATCCCACTTCGTATCCCAGGTTATCGGCATCCCGTTCGAGCGGACCGCCGGCATAAGCGAACACGTCGGTGACCACGGACCCCATGACGGCGAACTTTCCGCCGTCGTAGTAGGCCGACACGCCCTGCTGGTAGTAGCCGTAGAAGGAAGGGGCATAGCCGCTGGCGCTGTACTGGAACAGGCCGGTGGGTTCTTCGGTTTCCCAGCCACTGTAGCTGAGGAAACGTCCCACTTTCATGCTGAACTGATCGGTGAAGGCCTTGGTGATGAACGCCTGCTCGACGAAGGTGTCATCTCCGGGGCTCAGATCCGACGCGTTTTCGCCGTACTCGATGTCCACCTGGGCTGACACACCGCTCGAACCTTCATACATGAAATCGATTTCGAACTGGTCGATGCCGAAGCTCGACATGCCGGGCGCGCCGTCTGGATCGGAGTTGAGGTACGACATGTCGAGAAAGCCGGTAACGCTGAGCCCCTCGCCCAACTCGATTCCGGCGGCAGAGGACTGCAGAGGGATGGCGAGGGCCGCCACAGCGGCAACCGCAGTCATCAGGGAGGGGAGGGAGACCTTGTCAATTCCCATGGGGTAGTCCTTCGTCATATAGGTTTTCGGGGCGGCTCGCTGTCGGACATGGCCCACAGCGTGCAAGGAACGAAGCTATGAGAAGGGCGTCACGCGCGATACGCGCCGAATGACGTAGGGCGGGTGGGCCATTTGGCGTATAGAGGGCCGGAGCAGGTGGGGCCGACAACAAAATGACCGAGCACGTTGCACCAGAAGGTGGCACGCGACCGCGTCAGCGCATCATTAGGGAGCGTCGCCAGTACAACCAGTGGGTAGCCAGCGAGACGCTGGAGGATTACGCCCTCCGCTACACCGCATCTCACGCCCGTCGATCCATCTTCCGCGTGGGCAATACGGCCTTCGGACCCATTGCCTTTCTGGCCTGCGAGGCCATTGGCGGGGCGATCACGCTTTCGTACGGTTTCAGCAATGCGGTCAGCGCCATCGTGGCCTTCTGCGCACTGATGTTCATGATCGGTCTGCCGATCTGCATTTATGCCGCGCGTCACGGGGTGGACATCGACCTGCTGACCCGGGGCGCGGGATTCGGCTACATCGGCTCCACGATCACTTCGCTGATCTACGCCTCGTTCACCTTCCTGCTGTTCGCCATCGAGGCGAGCATCATGTCCACCGCACTGAACCTGCTGTTCGGGATGCCCATAGCCATAGCGCACCTGATCAGTGCGCTGGTGGTGATCCCCATCGCCCTCTATGGCATCAGCATGATCAGCCGGTTCCAGATCCTCACCCAGCCGGTCTGGCTGCTGCTGCAGGTGATCCCGCTGGCGTATATCGCCTGGCAGAATCCGGTTGAGGTCGCTGGCTGGACGCAGTTCACCGGCGCGCAGGGCAGCGGCGAGGGGCTCGACTGGCTGCTGTTCGCGGCTGCCTCTTCGGTGCTCCTGTCGCTGCTGCCCCAGATCGGCGAGCAGGTGGATTACCTGCGCTTCCTGCCGCACCGGAAACCCGGCAACCGCCTTGGCTGGTGGGTGGCGGTACTGGGCACCGGCCCGGGCTGGGTGGTGGTGGGTGGCATGAAGCTGCTGGCAGGCTCCTTCCTGGCCTGGATGCTGATCAGCCGCGGGGTCGATGCGGCCGACGCGGATGATCCAACCATCATGTATCACCATGTGTTCGGCGATTTCTTCAGCTCGCCCACGGTGGCGCTGCTGGTGACCGGCCTGTTCGTGATCATCTGCCAGGTCAAGATCAACGTCACCAACGCCTATGCCGGCTCCATTGCCTGGTCGAACTTCTTCTCGCGCGTGACCCACGCGCATCCGGGGCGGGTGGTGTGGCTGGTCTTCAATGTGCTGCTGGCCCTGCTGCTGATGGAAGTGGGCATCTTCTCGGCGATCGAGAGCGTGCTGGCCATCTACGCCAATTTCGCCGCCGGCTGGATCGGCGCGATCACTGCAGACCTTGTGATCAACAAGCCGCTGGGGTTGTCGCCGCCGGGCATCGAGTTCAAGCGGGCGCACCTGTACGACGTCAATCCCGTGGGAGTGGGGGCGCTGGTGGTGTCGGTGCTGCTTTCCAGCGTGGCGCACCTGGGCTGGCTTGGCGAGGCGGCGCGGGTCGTGTCACCGTTCATCGCTCTGGGAACGGCGATGGTGGTGGCGCCGCTGATCGCCTGGTGGACCAGGGGGCGCTACTACCTGGCGCGCCAACCCGACCCCGCGCGTACCGCCGAGATCTGTTCGGTGTGCGAGAACCGCTTCGAGAAGGCCGACATGGCACTGTGCCCGGCCTATGGCGGTTCCATATGCTCGCTGTGCTGTTCGCTTGATTCGCGCTGCGGCGACCAGTGCAAGACCGAGGCGCGGTTCTCCGAACAGCTCAACGCCTTCCTCACGCGGATACTGCCGCCGAAGCTGGCGCCGCTGGCGGCCACGCGCGGTGGCCGCTTCCTGAGTCTGATGGTACTGTCGAACCTGCTGGTGGCATTGCTGCTGGCGTTCATCCACACCTTCATCGAGCACGGTGATCCGCTGGCCGAAGAGGCCACCCGCACCACGCTGTGGATGGTGTATTTCAGCTTCCTGGTGCTGTCAGCAGTGGCCGTGTGGGTGATCGTGCTGGCGGTGGAGAACCGGCGCAGCGCCGAGCGCGAGTCGGCCCGCCAGACCTCGATGCTGATGGAGGAGAGCGCCGCCCACAATCGCACCGACGCCGCCCTGCAGCGGGCCAAGGAAGTGGCCGAAGCGGCCAATCTCGCCAAGTCGCGCTACATCATCGGCCTGTCGCACGAAATCCGCACGCCGCTGAACTCCATCTACGGCTATGCGCAGTTGCTGGAACGCTCGCCATCGGACCCGCCGCCCAATGCGGTGACGGTAATCCGCCGCAGCGCCGAACACCTGGCCAGCCTGATCGACGGGTTGCTGGACATCTCGCGCATCGAAGGGGGAGTGCTCAAGCTCAATCGCGACCGACTCAACCTGCGCGAGTTCCTCGACCAGCTGGAGGACATGTTCCGGCTGCAGGCGGCCAGCAAGGGCATAGAGTTCCGTTGCGAGCGCGCACCGCACCTACCGGTGATGGTGCATGCCGACGAGAAGCGCCTGCGGCAGATCCTGATCAACCTGCTTTCCAACGCGGTGAAGTACACGCTGCGCGGCCATGCCTCTCTGACCGTGCGCTACCGCAACCAGGTGGCCGAGTTCGAAGTGCGCGACACTGGCATCGGAATCCCCGCCGAGGACTTGCAGCGCGTGTTCCAGCCGTTCGAGCGCGGCAGTGGGGCGGAAGTGCGCACCATCCCGGGAACTGGGCTGGGGCTGACTATCACGCAGCTGCTGACCCGGGTGATGGGCGGAGAGATCACCGTGCATAGCACGCAGGGGCAGGGCACCACGTTCACGGTGCGGCTGCTGCTGTCGGAGGCGATGCATCAGGCTGGCGCCGAGCATTCGCGGCATGTCCGCGGCTATGGGGGGCTGCGGCGTCGTATCCTTGTGGTGGACGATGATCCCTCCCACGTGCAGCTGATGTTGTCGCTGCTCAGGCCGCTGGACTTCGAGGTGGAGGCGGTCGGCACCGGCGCCGAAGCGGCGCCCGCAGCGGCACGCTTCCGGCCGGATCTGGCGATGGTGGACCTGTCGCTGCCCGACATGACGGGCTGGGATGTGGCGCGCGCACTGCGCAGCGTCGATCCCGAACGGCGGCTGCGCCTGCTGGTGGTATCGGCCAATGCCCATGAGTACCTGCCGGGCAGTGAGGCGACGGACCACGATGGCTTCCTGATCAAGCCGCTGGACATGGGGTTGTTGCTGGCGGCGTTGCAGACCCAGCTGTATCTGGATTGGACCTACGGCGGCGACATCCCCGCGGCTGACGGCAAGGTGGCGATCGCTCCGGAGCTGCTCCAGCGCATCGGGAAGCACCTGGAAGACCTGTGGCAGCTGGGCCAGATTGGCCATGTGCGAGGCATCCAGGCACGGTTGCGCGAGTTCGAAACGATCGAGCCCGCGTCGGCGACACTGGTGCGGACGCTGCGCGCGATGGTGGAACGGTTTGACATGAAGGGCTACATGACGACGATAAGGGAGTTGCGTGAGAGCACTTGAAGTGAGCAGGAATGTTGAAATGCGCGCCGTCCCGCGCGATACGGTACTGGTGGTCGACGACACACCGGAGGCGCTCGGTCTGCTGACCGACATGCTCGATGGCGCGGGCTACACGGTGCTCATTGCCACCGATGGCGACAGCGCGCTGCGGCTGGTGGATCAGATCACGCCCGACCTGGTGTTGCTGGACGCGCTGATGCCGGGCCTGGACGGCTTCGAAACCTGTCGGCGACTGAAGCAGAAGGCGTCGCTGACCCATCTGCCGGTGATCTTCATGACGGGCCTGGCAGAATCGGAGCATGTGGTACACGGCCTCGCCGCTGGCGGCGTTGACTATGTGACCAAGCCCATCGTGGTGGAGGAGCTGCTGGCGCGCATGCGGGTGCACCTGACCAACGCCCGCGTGGCGGTGGGGCCGAATGCCGCACTGGATGCCTCGGGAAGATTTCTGCTGGCCACGGACCTGGCGGGGCGCATCAAGTGGTGCACGCCCAAGGCGCGCACGCTGTTGCGGGAGTTCTGGCCCGCGGATGCTGCGGAGGTGCCTGCACTGCCCGATTCACTGCTGGAGCGGATGCTGGCGCTGCGCCACGAAGTCGGCACCAGCTGCCTGCTCGAGGTCGGTGGCGTTCAGCTGGAATGCGCAATGCTCAGCCCGATCGGTCCGGATGAACTGCTGTTCCGGCTCAGCGAAAAGCGCGGTGGGGATGACATTCCGCTGCTGCAGCAGCTGGGCCTGACGGTGCGCGAGGCCGAGGTCCTGCTGTGGCTGTCGCGCGGCAAGGCCAATCGCCAGATCGGTCAGATCCTGGGCATCAGCCCCAGGACGGTCAACAAGCACCTGGAACAGGTGTTCGTCAAACTGGGCGTGGAGAACCGTGCGTCGGCGGCGACGCGTGCGGTGCGGCTGCTGACCCGCTGAGTTTGTCCTTGCCGCGCAGCATGCCGCGCTCGAGGATGAAGTCGATCACGGTGTCCACGCCGTGGCCGGTCTTCAGGTTGGTGAATACGAACGGGCGCTCGCCGCGCATCTTGCGCGCGTCCCGGTCCATCACCTCGAGCGACGCGCCCACATGCGGGGCCAGGTCGATCTTGTTGATGATCAGCAGGTCGGATTTCATGATGCCAGGTCCGCCCTTGCGCGGGATCTTGTCGCCGGCGGCGACGTCGATCACATAGAGCGTAAGGTCCGAGAGCTCCGGACTGAAGGTGGCTGCAAGATTGTCGCCGCCGCTCTCGACAATGATGAGATCAAGGGCGTCGAAGCTATGCGTGAGCTCGTCGATGGCGGCGAGGTTCATCGAGGCGTCTTCGCGAATGGCCGTGTGAGGGCAGCCGCCGGTCTCGACCCCACGGATGCGATCGGGTGTCAGTGCGGCGCTGCGCACCAGAAATTCGGCGTCTTCGCGGGTGTAGATGTCGTTGGTGACCACGGCCATGTTGAGTCGGTCGCGCAGCGCCTTGCAGAGCCGATCGACCAGGGCCGTCTTGCCGGAACCCACAGGGCCGCCAACGCCAACGCGCAGAACATCGTATGCATGCATGGGCGGGAAACTATCACATCCTCACGACAAGGTGGCGCGGGCCCGTTCGAGCAACAGGGCGCGCTCGCGCTGGTTTTGCGACAGTTCCGCGGCGCGCTCGAACTCGGTGCGAGCTTCGCCCGGTCGGCCGAGGCTCACCAGCAAGTCGGCGCGCACTGCGGGCAGCAGGTGGTAATCCTTGAGTTTGCCCTCGGCAGCAATGGCCTCGACCAGCGACAGTGCGGCGGCTGCGCCGTGCGCGCGGCTGACTGCCACGGCACGATTGAGTGCCACGATGGGCGAGGGCGTGACCTCGAGCAGTGCGTCGTAAGCGGCGACGATGCCATGCCAGTCAGTATCCTCGGGGCGCCGGGCGCGGGCGTGGCAGGCGGCAATGGCGGCCTGCAGTTCGTAAGGACCAGGATCGTCGGCCAGACGCTGCGCCTGCTCCAGCGCTGCAAGGCCGCGGCCAATCAGCAGCCAGTCCCAGCGCGCGCGGTTCTGGTCCAGCAGCAGGATGGGTTTGCCCGTTGCGTCGGTGCGGGCGCGCAGGCGTGAGGCCTGCAGCTGGAGCAGGGCGGCCAGGCCGTGCGCCTCGCGCACGTCGGGTGCGAGGCCGGCCAGCATGCGCGCCAGCCGCAGGGCCTCCTCGCACAGCGCTGGCCGCATCCAGTCATCGCCCGCAGTGGCGGTGTAGCCCTCGTTGAAGATCAGATAGATCGATTCGAGCACCGCTTCCAGACGCTGGTGCAACTCTGCGCCGCGCGGCAGCTCGAAGGGCACGTCCGCGTCCCTGAGGCTGCGCTTGGCGCGCACGATGCGCTGGGCGATGGTCGCCTCAGTTTG
>DATKBK010000002.1:0-5996 GCA_035514045.1 Steroidobacteraceae bacterium
TCGGCCGGCCGCGTGATGACCAGGCCAGGGCCATGGCAAAGAAGGGGGCAGCGAACACCATCCGCAGCGTGAGCAGGGTAACGGCATCCACGCCGTGCCGATAGGCCAGCTTCACCACCACCGCCTTGGCCGAGAACAGCACGCTGCCGACGATGGCAAGCGCGACGCCCGTGAGAAACACACTGCGCTGGGCCGGACCTGTCTGTGAACCTGCTGACACCTGCGCCCATTGTAGCCGGCAGGCACAGGCCCGCAAAAACAGCGCAGGGATCAGGAATTTTCTGCGGCCTGCCGCGCGGCCTCCGGCAGGTCGGCGCACAGATTGGCAGCGCCAAGCAGATCCACCACCCCGCCGCGTTCCAGTTGCTCACGCAATGCCGGCCGTACCCCGCAAAGCAGCACGCGCACCCGGTGCCCACGCAAACGCCCGATCACCTCGGCCAGGGTGGTCATACCGGTCGCATCCATGAACGGGACCGAGTCCAGGCGCAGCACGATGGTGCGGATACCCATCGGGATGCGTTCCAGGATGCGCACCAGCTTTTCGGCAGCGCCGAAGAAGAACGGTCCGTCGATGCTGTAGACCAGCGCGTCGGACGGCATGCCCGTCCCGGCGCTGGAGCCGGGCGCGACCGGCGCGGGATGCTCGGTGACCTGCACGGAGTCGGACATGCGGCGCATGAACAGCAGCGCCGCGATCACCACGCCCACATTCACCGCCACCACCAGATCGACGAACACTGTCAGCAGGAAGGTGATCAGCAGCAGGGCCTTGTCGGATCGCGGCGCCCGGCGCAGCACGCGCATGAAATGAGGCAGGTCGCCCATGTTCCAGGCCACGTGGAACAGGATTGCCGCCAGCGCCGCCAGAGGAATGGCCGCGGCCAGGGGCGCAAGCACCACGATGACCAGCACCAGCAGCAGGCAATGCACTACCGCAGCCAGTGGACTGGTGGCGCCATTGCGGATGCTGGTGGCGGTGCGTGCAATGGCACCGGTGGCGGCAAAGCCGGCAAACAGCGGCGTCAGCAGGTTGGCAATGCCCTGCCCCACCAGCTCCTGGTTCGGGTCGTGGCGGGTGCCGGCCATGCCATCGGCCACCACGGCCGTGAGCAGCGACTCGATGGCGCCCAGCAGTGCAATGGCGAATGCCGGACCGATGAGATGCAGCGCGTCGGCAACACTGATGGCCGGCAGTGAAATGCCCGGCAGCGCACGCGGGATGCCGCCAAAGGCCGTGCCGATGGTGGCCACACCGGGAAAACTCCACAGCACATGCACACCCGTGGCCACCAGCAGGGCCAGCAGCGGCGAAGGCACACGCCGCAGGCCGGGAATGCGCGGCAGGAATCGTGCACCCAGGATCACCAGCAGCAGGGTGCCGATGCCAATCAACGCTGTCGGTGGATCGATCGACGGCAACGCCTCGACCAGGGAGAGGATCTTCTCGTGGATGTGCGGCCCGGCGGGGAATGGCTTGAGCCCCAGGAAGTCCTTCCACTGCCCGACCCAGATGATCACCGCGATGCCGGAGGTGAAACCGACGATTACCGGACTGGGTATGAACTTGATCACGCCGCCCAGCCGCGCCAGTCCCATCACCAGCAGGATCGCGCCGGCCATCAGCGTTGCGATCTGCAATCCGGCGATGCCGTACTGGGCCGTCACGCCAGCCAGCACGGCAATGAAGGCGCCGGTGGGTCCGGAGATCTGCACCCGCGTGCCACCAAACAGCGCCGCAGCCAGGCCCGCGACGATGGCGGTGTAGAGCCCCTGTTCGGGCTTTGCGCCGGATGCGATGGCAAATGCCATGGCCAGCGGCATGGCCACCACGCCCACCACCAACCCGGCGATGACATTGCGCCACAGGTGCTCGCGGCCGAGCAACCCCGCGCGGTGCGCTTCGAGCAGCGCGATCATGCAGCACACTCCAACCCTGAATGCCCGCAAGCGTAGCCGATCTGCGCCCGATGCGCGCGTGCAGCGGTGACGGGCCCGCACAAAAACTGCTAGAATCCCCGGATGATTTCTTCGTCTGCCAGATTGGTGCTGGCAACGGACCTCGACGGCACCTTTCTCGCCGGCGACACCGCCCAGCGCCAGAGGCTCTACAGCCTGGTGGACCGGCATCCGGATATCCAGCTCATCTGGGTCACCGGCCGCGCGCTCGAGACAGTGATGCCGCTGCTCTCCGATCCTTCACTGCCACGTCCCGACTACCTGGTCTGCGATGTGGGCGCCACGGTGGTGCATGGGCGCAGCCTGCAGCCTGTGCAGCCGCTGCAATCACGCATCGAGGTGCGCTGGCCGGGAGAGCGCAAGGTCGCCGAGGCGATGCGCGCATTTCCCCAGCTGCAGCGACAGGATGTACCGCAGGAGCGGCGCTGTTCCTACTATTGCGATCCGCAGGTGCTGGCGCGGCAGCGCGCGCAAATCGAGCAGGCGGCGCACGATCTGGGCTGCGAAGTGCTCTACTCCGCCGATCACTATCTGGACATCCTGCCGCCGCGCACCGACAAGGGCCGCACGCTGGCCGCCCTGGGAAAGTTGCTCAAGCTGCCGCGCGATATCGTGCTGGTCGCCGGCGACACGCTCAATGACCTGTCGATGTACGACGCCGGATTCCGCGGCGTGTGCGTGGGAGGCTCTGAGTCAGCATTGCTCGATGCCACCTTCTCGCGTGACACGGTGCTGCATGCGCGCGCCCCCGGTTGCGGCGGCATCCTCGAAGCAATCGATCATTTCGGCCTGCTGGAGCGGGATGATCCCCATCGCCAGGCCACGTTGCGGTCGGACCAGGGCAAGGCGGAACTGGTAATGGTCTACCATCGCCTCCCCTATGAAGAGGTGGTGGAGGATGGCGTATCGCGGCTGCGCCAGCCGACCTCGCCCAACGGCATCATTCCCAGCCTGCTGAGTTTCTTCGCCGGTGGCCAGGCTGGATCGTGGATTGCGTGGAGTTCCCAGGAAGGCCGCGGCGGCGAGTTCAGCACGCATGTGGCAGTCGACCCGGAGCGTTATCCGAAGCTCACCGCAGTCAGGGTGCCGCTGAGCAAGGCCGACATCGATGCCTTTTACAGGCGCTTCTCCAAGGAGGCGTTCTGGCCGATGTTGCACACCTTCTGGGAACGCGCGCGGTTTCGCGAAGAAGACTGGAAGGTATTCCTGCGGGTGAATCACCGGTTTGCCGAAGCCGCGGCGGCCGAGGCCGCACCGGGCGCCACCGTCTGGCTGCACGACTACAACCTGTGGATGGTACCGGGGCGGCTGCGCGAACTGCGGCCGGACCTGAAGATCGCATTCTTCCATCACACCTACTTCCCTTCCGCCGATGCCTTCAACGTGGTGCCGTGGCGACGCGAAATCCTGGGCAGCCTGCTGTGCTGCGACTACATCGGCTTCCACATCCCGCGCCAGGTCGAGAATTTCGTCGACGTGGTCCGCGGCGCCATGCCCACCGAGGTGCTGGCCGAGGAAGGTTGCGCACCGCGCTTCCTCACCTATGGCTGCGCGGTGGGGCTCGACCGCATGAGCACCAGGCTCAAGGTCGGCGATCGGGTGGTGGGCCTGGGTGCCCATCCGGTCGGCACCGACATGACGCGCATCCGGCGCACTCTGGCGATGCCGGCCGTGCGCGCCAGCCTCGAGAAGCTGCGGCGCGAAATCGCGCCACGCAAGCTGGTGCTGTCCATCGAACGTCTGGACTACACCAAGGGCACGCTGGAGAAGATGCAGGCCTTCGAGCGCCTGCTCGAGCAGCACCCCGATCTGCACGGCAAGGTCACGCTGGTTGCGATCTGCGTGCCGGCAGCACGCGAGATGACGGTCTACCGCCAGCTGCAGGTGCAGATTGAGCAGGCCGTTGGCCGCATCAATGGCCGCTTCGCGCGACTGGACTGGACGCCGGTGCGTTTCTTCGCGCGGTCACTGCCCTTCGAGGAGGTGGTGGCCCACTACGCCGCTGCCGACGTGATGTGGATCACGCCACTGCGCGACGGACTTAACCTGGTGTCGAAGGAGTTCGTAGCGACGCAGGGCATCGAGGGCAGCAGCGGCGTGCTGGTGCTGTCGGAGTTCGCCGGCGCGGCGGCCGAACTGAAGGGCGCATTGCTGACCAACCCACACGATCCGGTTGACCTGACCGCGACCCTTGCGCAGGCACTGGCGATGGGTGCGGGCGAGGCCGAGGACCGACTGCGGCAGCTCTACGGCATCGTCGAAGAGTTCGACGTCGACCGCTGGGGCAAGGACTTTCTCGCTGCGGCGCGGGCCAGCGACTCCTACCAGAACAGCAGCACGATACCCAGTGTCAGCGCCGCCACCCCCAGCGCCCCGAAGCGCAGCACGCGCGGCAAGGGCGGCGCGGCGCGCTGATCCACGGTGGCCAGCGAGGCGCGTGACGGCGCCTCGCCCGACAGCAGCTGCCACCCGACTGCCAGCAGCAGGGTCAGCCCGAACAGCACCCCGGCGACAATGGTGAAGTGCAGAGTCAGCCAGCCCAGCTGGGTGGCGACGAACCAGGCAGCGCTCACGGCGTGGCCGCTCAGGGCTGCGCGCCAGGCGGCGCCGGGGCCGATGCGCCTGCTCCACAGACCCAGCACGAACACTGCCACCAGCGGCGGAGTCACATAGGCGAAGGCCTGCTGCAGATAGGCGAACAGGCCGCCGAAGTTCTGGATCTGCGGCGCCCACAGTGCCGCCAGCACCATCAGGCCCAGCGTGATATAGCGCCCCAGTCGCGCCAGCGCCTGCGTGTCCAGATGTGGGCGGCGCGGCTGCACGAAATCCAGGGTGAGCAGAGTCGATGAGGAGTTCAGCGCCGAATCGATGCTCGACATGATGGCCGCCAGCAGCGCCGCCAGCACCAGCCCGGTCACGCCCGCCGGCGCATACTCGGCCAGCAGTCGTGGAAACACCTCGTCCGCACGCGTAAGGTCGGGCAGCAGCGCGATGGCCATCGCACCCGGCAGCACCATGATGAACAGCGGCAACAGTTTCAACACCCCGGCAAGCACCGAACCACCACCTGCTGCGGTCATGTTGCGCGCACCCAGCAGGCGCTGGGACACGTACTGGTTCATGGTCCAGTAGTAGAAGCCCAGCACCGGCAGGCCGATCAGCGTACCCAGCCAGGGCAGGTCCGGATCGTCGAGCGGCCGGATCAGCGACAGATGGTCAGCCGGCACTGCAGCGCGCACATTGGCCCAGGAGAAATCAAACTGGGCGAACACCAGCAGCGCCAGGACAAGTGATCCGCACAGCAGCACCGCCGCCTGCAGCACGTCGGTGTAGACGACGGCGCGCAGCCCGCCGGCGGCCGTGTAGACCCCGGCAAACAGCGCGATTGCCGCGATCGTCGGACCCAGCGGCAGCGCCGGAAAGAACACCTGCAGCACCACCGCGCCGGCAAACAGGCTGCCGGCAGTGTCGAGCACAATGGCAAGAATCACGGACACGCCCGACAGGTACTTGCGCAGGCGTACATCGAAGCGCTTCTCCAGCAGCTCCGGAATCGTGCGCAGGCGGTTGCCCAGCAATACCGGCACCACCACCCAGGCGCTGAAGACCAGCACCAGCGCAGCCATCCACTCGTAGTTGGCCACCGCAATGCCGGCCGCCCAGGCAGCACCTGGCAGGCCGATCAGCGTCGTGGAGGAAATATTGGAGGCGAACAGGGACAGGCCGACCGGCCCCGCGCCGAGCGAGCGGCCGGCAAGGAACAGTTCATCACTGTCCGGGCTGCGCCGCGTGACGCGCACGCACACCACGACAACAATCACAAAATATGCCGCGAGAATCGCGAAATCGAGTGTGTGCAGCACTCTTCGGGCCTCCATTCCCGCACATTGCGCCCCGGGAACTGGCGAGGAAAACACAGAAGCGGCGCAGGGATCAACCCTTGAATGCCACGCATCGTCCGGCATCCGTGGCATGCTTGCGTACCATGCTGTCCCGCCAGAACCTCAAACGGTCCGTATTCCTGCTGCTGGCCGCGC
>DATKBK010000003.1:0-10997 GCA_035514045.1 Steroidobacteraceae bacterium
AGGGCTCGAAGGGTACGTCGGCAGGCAGCACGACATCGGTGCCCCGCCAGCTGTCGGTGAAGTACTCCGGGTCCTCGGCGACGAAGCTGCGCGTCAGCCGGGTGCCCGAGGCATCCAGTTCGAAGCGCTCGACGATGCGCAACCGCGCGCCATGCAGGATGCGCGAATCGGCGTTGAGCACGCCGGGCGCAAAGGCCGTGGTCTCCACCACCAGTACATCCCCTTCCCAGCGGCCGATGGAATAGCCCGCCCGCGAGGGTCGAACGTCGGCCGGGGGCGCGGTGCGGTCGAGGTGGATGGTGCGGACGAGGTCCATGTGGCCGTAGCGCAGCGTCAGGCGCGCCGGCGTCTGCTCGATGCGGTTGATCACCGAATCGAAGGTCCAGTCGAACAGGATGCTGGTGGGCTCGCAGCGCAGCCGCGGGTTGTCGGTGCTGGCCGGATCGAAGCGCTCCACGGCCTGCCGGCCCCGCTCGGTGAGGCGCACGCCGATGGGGCGGTCCCACGCCGCCCTGATGGGATCGGCCGCCAGCGAGGCCGGCGAACCGCGCGCGCCGGGGAAGGCGCCCTGCCCGGTCGGCAGCTCGCCGGGCTTCATCCGGCCGGCCTGGCTCAGGGGCACCAGCGTGCCGAGCTGGCCGCGCGGATCGGACATCACGCGCTGTTCGGCCGCCCACTCGCCGGCAAGGTCCGGACGGCCATCGGCAGTACGGCGCGCGCGCTGCAGGCTGACCCGGGGTTGCTGCGCCACTGCAAGCTGGCGCTGTCCGTAGCGATCCATGCTGCTGCCATCGGCGAACAGGATGGTGCCGAGATAGCACTGGCGGGGCTTGCGCCGCTCCGGCGAGCCCGTCACGGTGATGGTGCTGCCGACCGTGAACAGCTCCTTGGTCCAGCCCGAGCGGCGCAGCGAGTGCACCGAGCGCATCTCGCACTTCCAGCTGGCAACCTGGCCGTCCGGCCCGCGCACGTTCAGGTGGAGCCAGGAATGCGGGTTGATCAGCTCGATCTTCGTCAGCGTGCCGGTGAGGGTGATGTCCTGGTTGAGATCCCAGTTGGATATGCCGTGATGGGCCTGGGCAGAGAATGCCGCGGCACCGAGCAATGCTGTCGCCAGAACGAATCTGAAAGCCATGTCGGCCATCCCCCTGCCGCGTATTCGCGCGACACAGGATACATCAGGTGTTTCGCCCCCGCGTCCAGGCGGGGCGTCAGTAGATGACGCCGACCTCCTCGTCGTAGCGATCCCACAGCGTCAGCAGCTGCTGGTATTGGTCAGGGTTGGACGCCGCCAGATCATTCTGCTCGAACGGGTCGGCGGCCAGGTTGAACAGCTGCCAGCGGCGCTGTGCTTCTGGCGCGGCATGGTCCCACACCAGCTTCCAGTCGCCCTGGCGCACGGCGCGCTGGCCGAACAGCTCCCAGCCGAACAGGGCATCGGCGGGATGCACTTCGGTGGCGTCGCCGTAGAGCACCGGCAGCAGTGACCTGCCCTGCACGGGCAGCACCGTCTGATTGCGGTAGCTGGTGCCGGGATGCTGCGTGCCGGCCAGCGCAAGGAAGGTGGGCAGCAGGTCCATCACCGTGCCAATCGCGTCGCTGCGCGTGCCCGCCTTGACCCGCTGCGGGTAATACACGAAGGCCGGCACATGCGTGCCGCCGTCGAAGGCGGTGAACTTGTGGCGGTTGAATGGCGTGGCGCCGGCGCTGGCCCAGTTGGGCCCGTACATCACATAGCTGGTGGCGCTGCCCAGATTTTCGAGGCTGTGGTCGTATTCCTTGCCGATGTGATCTGCGATCGGCCGCGTGAGGTCACGCCGGCCAGGCTCGGCGCCATTGTCGGAGCTGAATACTATGAAGGTGTTGTCCAGCTCGCCGATCTGCTCGAGGTAGCCGATCAGCTCGCCGACGTACTGGTCCAGATCGCTGACCATCGCGGCGTAGATCTCCATGCGGCGCGACTCGAAGCGCTTTTGTTCGGCGGTGAGCGTGCTCCAGCGGGGCGTGAAGCGTGCATCATCGATGGGCTTGGCATCGGCGGGCACCAGGCCGAGCTCCTTCTGGCGCGCGAAGCGCCGCGCATACAGCGCCTCGTAGCCCGCGTCGTACTGGCCCTTGAATTTCGCGATGGATTCGGCCGGCGCCTGCAGCGGCCAGTGCGGCGCGGTATAGGCCATGTAGGCGAAGAACGGCTTGTTCTCGGCCCGGTCCTGCTCGATGTACTCGATCATTTTCTTCGTGTAGTCACGGGTCGAGTACCAATCCTCGCCGACCGTCACCAGCTCGTCGCCGTCGAAGAACTGCGCGTCCTGGGGACCGCGCCAGTCCCAGGGTCCCAGGTGCGCGGCACCGTCAACCGATGCGAACACGCGCCGGAAGCCGCGCGCATGCGGGCCCGTCTCGGCCGTGCCACCCAGGTGCCACTTGCCGGCCATGTAGGTGTTGTAGCCGGCGTCGGTCAACAGGTCGGCCAGCGAGGCGACGCGCAAATTCAGGTGTCCCTCGTAACCGGGTTGCCCCTTCTGTTCATCGCGAGTGGGGACGCCCATCACGCCCATGCCCGCCAGGTGGTGGTCCACGCCCGACATCAGCATGGCGCGCGTAGGCGAGCAGGTCATGCTGGGGTGGAAGTCGGTGAGCAGCATGCCGCCCCTGGCCAGCTGGTCGAGATTGGGCGTGGGGATCTCGCCGCCGAGGATGCCCAGGTCGGCGTAGCCCAGATCATCGGCCAGGATGTAGACGATGTTGGGGCGCTCGACGGGCGCCTCGGCTGCCGGCTTCTTCTGGCAGGCAGTCAGCGGCAGCGCCGCGAGCAGCACCGCGGCAATACGGATCAGCATCTCTTCGCCCCCGATCAATAGCCCGGACAGTCCGACCGCCAAGCGTACAAAAAAGCCGCCGGCAGCAGCGCGCAACCGGCGGCCTGCGCTGGCGCCAGGTTATCAGTCGAAATGCACCCGCAGCACCAGTCGCAGATCGCGGCCGGGCAGCATCACCTCGTCCTTGTTCAGCGCCACGGCGTTGCGCTGCCGGCTGTCGGTGAGGTTGCGGCCCACCAGTGACAGCTCCACGCCGGGCCGGTCCAGCCACGGCCGCCATGCGATCTGGGCATCGAGATTGGTGAAGCTCCGGGTGGGCGTAGCAGCAGCGCCCGGCTTGTCCTGTCGGCCCGAATAGCGAAGAAATACGCTGGCATCGAATCGCGCGCCCTGCCAGGAGAATCCACTCCCGAGGCGCCAGGGCGGAATGCGCGGCACATTGCCAGCATCGCCATCGAACTTCGCCCGCACCCAGTCGCCCACGACGTTCAGGTGCAGATCGCCGCGCGCGTGCTGCAGCAGCTCGAACTCGGCGTGACCCTCGGCGCCGCGAAAACGCGCGCCGCGCTGGGTGTAGAGCATCTCGGCCAGCTCCTCGCCATCGCCATCCTCGCACACGCCCTCCTCGCTGCAGCTGCGGCCCGTCAGTTCACCGAAGATGAAATTGCGGAAGTCGCTGACCCACAGCGAACCGTCGGCATGCACGCGCCCACGACGCCAGCGCAGCGACAGCTCGGTGGAGGTGGCACGCTCCTGGCGCAGTTGGGGGTCGCCGATCTCCCAGGTGGCGGTGGCTTCATGCACGCCGCGCGCAAACAGCTCGGTTTGCGCCGGCGCACGGGCCGCTGTTGCGAGCGAGACGCCCAGCCGCAGGTCCTGCACTGACTCGAACACCAGCCCGGCAGAGGCGCTCACCGGCGTGAAGCCGCGCGCAACCGGCACATCGTCGGCCGGCGTGCCATCGACGTCGACCTGCTCGACGCGCGCGCCAAACTGCAGTCGCCACCGCTCGGCCGGCCGGCTTTCGGCAAAGGAAAACAGCGCCCGGCTGTCGGTGCGCGTGGGCGCCAGATACCCGGCCGCCTCGCCCAGCGCAGAGAAGTCCTTGCGCTGCGCCTGGACGCCCACTGCCGATTCGCTCAGCCAGCCCAGTGCGCCGGCAACGGCCTCGGCGCGTGCCTCCCACTCCTTGTCCCGGAAGGTCGCGTGGGTCTCCAATTCGTCACGCTCGCTGTGCTCGTAGTCGGCCCAGCCGGCGTCGACGGTAAGGCGCTCGAAGGCGCCTGCCTGCAGGCCCCAGGCGGAGCGCAGGGTCAGCCGGGTCTGCCCCATGTCGATATAGGCCTCCTCGCCGGGAATACCGTAGCGCGATTCGTTGCGCACGACGCCGATGCCGAACCTGTGATCCGTGCCGATCAGGGCGCCGCCGACGGCGCCGCTGCGACCACGCAGCCAGGAATTGGGCACGACGCCATCGGGCGTGTCGTAGTCATCGGAGTGACGGTCGACGCCATCGGCGTGCAGTGCGAACGCGCCGCTGCGCGCATTGAACTGTGCGGCGAGATCGCGGCTGTCGGCGTTGCTGCCGAAGCCGGCCACGGCCTCGCCCTTCAGCGCGCCTTCCTCCAGGTGAATCGGCACCCGGCTGGAAATGGAATTGACCACGCCGCCGATGGCCTGGCTGCCGTAGCGCAGGGTCGCCGCGCCACGCACGACTTCCACCCTCTCGGCAGCCCAGGGTTCCAGCGGCACGCCGTGATCGGGCCCGACATCGGATACGTCGAAACTGCCGATGCCATCTTCCAGCGTGCGCACGCGGTTGGCATCCATGCCGCGGATCACCGGCCGTCCAGCGCCGGCCGCAAAACCGCTGCTGGTGACGCCGGGCAGCTGCGCCAGCGCGTCGGCGAGGGTGTTGCCGCCGCTGCGCAGCAGCTGGTCGCGGTTGACGCTGCCCGCGATGGTGGCGAGGCGGTCCGGATCGCCGATCGGCGACGCCGTGACCACGATTTCCTCCAGCTCGACCGCGTGGTCGGCTTGTTCGGAAGATACGTTGAGGGATAGGGAAAGCAGCGCCAGCGATACCGCGGCGCGGAAGAAGAATTCGGGTTGCATGTTCCTGCCTGTCTGTCGAAACGGAATGGATCGAGCCGGCGAGGCGCGCATGCGCGCGGCAGCCGGATGAGTCCAACGGACCGATTCAGTCAGACGGCGGGAGGACCGCGACTTTGCCAGGCCCAGGCGGGTGGCGAAGAAAACGCCGCTGAGACGCCGGCAGCGAGCCGGATGGCAGACGAGGTGTCGGTGGCCGGCATGCCGGCCCACACGGCCGGCGGCGCTGCGGCGCCGGCATGGGAGGCGATCTGGCACAGGACACAGTCATGGCCCGGCAACCCGTTGCCGGAATCGTCACCGGGTGACGACGAACCGGGGACTGAGGAAACTTCCGCTTCAGCGGCATGCCAATGCCCCTGCACCGCCCATTGCTGCACGCCCAGCGCGCACAGCACCAGCAGCAGCAGCGCGCAATGCATCTGCTGGCGGGTGGACATGGCGCTGACAGATCGTGCGGATCTCATGCCCACTCAATATAACTCAGCCGCCGAAGTACTGGAGCAAGCGGGTGAGCGCCCGCGGATCGGTGACTGCGACGAAGGCAATGCCCGTCAGCGCACCAGCCAGGTGCGCATCGTGGTTGATCCGACCCTTGTTCTGCTTCGAAGCCCAGATGCTGTAACCCAGGTACCCCACCGCGAATACCCAGGCCGGGATCGGCACGGGAATCGGAAAAATGATCATGGTGGAGGTGGGGAAATAGACCACGAACGCGAACAGCACCGCCGAGACCGCGCCGGAAGCCCCCAGCGTGGCGTAGGCGGGATTGTCGCGGTGCCTGGCCAGCGAGATCAGCGGGCTCAGCGCCAGCCCGAGCGCATACAGCACCACGAAGGCCGACGTGCCCAGTACCCGCTCCATCGGCACGCCGAAGAAGAAGAACGTGACCATGTTGAACAGCAGGTGCGGCAGGTCGGCATGGGCGAAGCCGCTGGCGATCAGCGTGCCGCGCCGGCGGCCGCGCGCGAACTCGTACGGGCGGAACACGCAGCGCTCGATGATCTGCGGATTGCCCCACAGGCCGGCGATGCCGAGGCCGATATTGACAGCGAGGATGACCAGCGCCGCCGGACCGATGTTGTCTAGCATGACCGCAAGTGTAGGGCCCGTTGGCCCTGCCGTTAAGGGATTGATGTAATCTCTCGCGCCCCGCTCGCCCCCCTACCGACTCAAGGATCAACCCCGCATGGCGCCCATCCTGCGCCTCGACGATGTTTCGCTGGCCTTCGGCTCGCGCCCGCTGCTGGAACACGCCACGCTGCAGGTGGAGCCGGGCGAGCGTGTGTGCATCGTCGGCCGCAATGGCGAGGGCAAGACTTCGCTGCTGAAGCTGGTGCGCCGGCTGCAGGCCCCGGACTCGGGCGAGGTGTGGCTGCGCCCCGGCACGCGCATCGCAGTGCTGGAGCAGGACATCACGGCCGTGGCCGCCACCACGGTCGAAGCGGTGGTGGCTGCGGGCCTGGATGATATCGAGGGCCTCGAGAGCTGGGAGATCCCCACCCGCGTGGCCACGGTGCTGTCGCAACTGCAGCTGGACGGCCCGGTGCAGTACGAGCAGCTGTCCGGCGGCTGGCGGCGCCGCGCGCTGCTGGCGCGCGCGCTGGTGGTGGAACCTGAACTGCTGCTGCTCGATGAACCCACCAACCATCTGGACATCCCCACCATCGAATGGCTGGAGCAACTGCTCAATACCTTTCGTGGTGCGCTGCTGCTCGTGAGCCACGACCGGCGCTTCGTCGACCGGGTGGCCACCCGCATCGTCGACCTCGATCGCGGCCAGCTGTCGAGCTGGCCGGGCAATTACAGCGCCTATGCCGAACGCAAGGCCGGGCAGCTGGCGAACGAGGCGCGCGAGAATGCGCTGTTCGACAAGCGCCTCGCGCAGGAAGAGGTTTGGATCAGAAAGGGAGTGGAAGCCCGCCGCACCCGCAACGAGGGCCGCGTGCGCGCCCTGCTTGAAATGCGCGCCGAACGGCGCGAGCGACGCGAACGTCCCGGCCAGGCCAGCATGGCCGTGCAGGTGGCCAACGCATCCAGCCAGCTGGTGTTCGAGGCCGAGGATGCTGGCGTCGCCTTTGACGGCCGCACCCTGTTCGCTGGTCTCACCACGCGGATCCTGCGCGGCGAGCGCATCGGCATCGTCGGCCCCAACGGCGCCGGCAAGAGCACGCTGCTGAAGTTGCTGCTGGGCGAGATCGCGCCCACGACCGGCCGCGTGCGCCGCGGTGGCCGGCAGGAAGTGGCCTACTACGACCAGCAACGCGCGCAGCTGGACCTGGACGCAACGGTGGCGCACAACATCAATGCGCGCAGCGATTTCGTGCTGGTGAACGGCGAGAACCGGCATGTGTCGGGCTACCTGCGCGACTTCCTGTTCCGCCCCGAGCAGCTGCACACGCCGGCCAGCGCGCTGTCTGGCGGCGAGCGCAATCGGCTGCTGCTGGCACGGCTGTTCGCGCAGCCGGCCAATCTGCTGGTGCTCGACGAGCCCACCAACGACCTGGACATCGACACGCTGGAACTGTTGCAGGAGCTGGTGGCGGATTTCGCCGGCACGCTGCTGCTGGTGAGCCATGACCGTGCCTTCCTCGACAATGTGGTCACCAGCCTGCTGGTGCTCGAAGGCAACGGACGGGTGCAGGATTTCGTGGGGGGCTATGGCGACTGGGAGCGCTGGCGCGACGGGCGCGACAAGACCAGAGGCTCCACGCGTACGCACGAGGCCGATGCCGCGCCGCCAACCACCCGCGGGGGCCGTGCTGCTCCGGCCGCGCCCGCGAAGCGCAAACTCTCTTTCAAGGACCAGCGCGAGCTGGCCGAGCTGCCGGCCAGGCTCGAGGCGCTGGAGCAGCACAAGGCGCAACTCACCGCAGAAATGGCCGCTCCGGACTTCTATACCCGCGCCCACAGCGAAGTGGCCGCGAAGATCCAGCTGCTGGCCGAACTTGAAGCCGACATCGAGACCGCCTTTGCCCGCTGGGCCGAACTGGAGGGCACCTGAACGCCGGGGACGAAGCCCGCCAGGCGCGCACGATCAAAAGCTACGTGCTGCGCGCCGGCCGCATGACCGAAGCGCAGTCGCGCGCGCATGCACAGCTGTGGCCGCGCTATGGCATCGAGTCTTCCGGCGGACCGCTGGATCTGGTCGCGCTGTTCGGCCGGCAGGGGCCGGTGTCGCTCGAGATCGGCTTCGGCAATGGTGAAAACCTGGTGGCGCTGGCGGCGGCGCACCCGGATGAGGATTTCATCGGCGTCGAGGTGCACCCGCCCGGCATCGGACAACTGCTGCACAAGGCAGCCGCCGCTGGCCTGGCCAACCTGCGTGTATTCCAGCATGACGCGGTGGAAGTGCTGCGCGAGCGCATCGCGCCAGCGTCGCTGGCCGCAATCCTGGTGCTGTTCCCGGACCCGTGGCCAAAGAAGCGGCACCACAAACGCCGGCTGGTCAGCGGCGAGTTCGCTGCACTTGCTGCCTCACGGCTGGCGCCGGGCGGCACGCTGCAGCTGGCGACGGATTGGGTGCCCTACGCGGAATGGATGCTGGAGGTGCTCGACGCCGAGCCGGCACTGCGCAATCGCGCAGCCGGCGGGCGTTACGTGCCGCGCAATCCGGGCCGTGCCCCCACGCGCTTTGAAGCGCGGGGCGAGCGGCTGGGCCACGAGGTGCGCGACCTGTGTTACGAGCGGGTCAATCCTTCGAGCGGTCGTCCTGCACCTGACGCACGGCGCTGTACACCATGAAGGCGAACATGCTGACGGCGGCCAGGACATGAAAAAGGGTCACTGAGTGCAATACGTTTGACATGGGGTCCTCCTGAGACCTGTTTGTCGCGCTGACATCGCTCGCTGCAATTATCCGGGAGACGACTGCATAGACAATAATGCCGAGGCAATGTTCCGCTATTCAGTGAAAAAACCCTAGCGACTGGGTCTCAGTCTGTCGTTGCAGGGACGAATGGGAACCCAATCCCGCCCATTCATTGCCAGCGGCAGCTTTCCGGCCCGGGTTCTGCTGCTCTAAAGTTGCGCCCCATGGACCTGCTCAAAGTCCTCGCCATGCCGTTCCAGCTGACCAGCCTGCTGTTTGTCGCATTCACCTCGTTTTTCCTCGGGTTCATCCTCGGCAGCGGCAACTTCATCATCACGCTGATCGGCCTGTGGATGGCGTGGATCACGCTGACCTGGCTCACCCGCTATGCCTTCCGCATGATCGACGATGCGGCCAACGGCGCGCGCAGCTCTACCGTGGCCGACGTCGACATGATCAACCCCTTCGGCGATGCACGCTGCTGGGTGCATCCCATGCTCGCACTGATGCTGATCGTGCTACATCTGTGGCTGCCCGCCCTGCCGGTTGCGCCCACGCTCATCGGTGCGGCGCTGCTGTTCCCGGCTTCGATCGGTGCCAGCGCGATGTCGGGTCGCAGCCGCGACGCGCTCAACCCGCTGGAAGTGCTGCGCACAATCCAGGGCATGGGTCCCTGGTATGCCCTGCCCGTGTTGGCCGCGGCCGGCAGCGCGGCACTGGGCGTGCTGCTGACGCGTGCCCTTGGCCCGGGCTGGCTGCTGTTCGCGAGCCTGGAGCTGCTGCTGCTGCTGACCTATGCCTGCATCGGTGGTGTGGTTTTCCTGCGCCGCGTCGAGCTGGGCTTTGCACCGCGCATCAGCCCCGAGCGCGTGCAGGAAGTGGAGGAGCAGCGGCGCACCGCGCGGCGCCAGCAGATGCTGGATGAATTGTTCCGGGATCTGCGGGGGCAGCACGCACCCCATGCCATTGCCAGCGCCAGCCAGTGGTTGAAGGACGCGCAAACGCATGAACTGGCCGGCGACCTGCAGGCCATCATTGCCGCCGGTGCGCGGTGGAACGAGCCCCGCCAGTTCGCCAGTCTGCTGCGCGGCCTGATGCCGTGGCTGCTGCAGCGGCGCCAGCCGGCGGTGGCCCTGGCCGCAGCGGATGCCGGCCTTGCCGCCCAGGCTGGCTTTGCGCCGGCCGATGAAGAGAGCGCGGCCACCCTGATCGAGTACGCGCTGCAGGGCGGCCGCCGACGCACCGGCGCGCAACTGCTCGAGAATTTCCTCGCGGCCCAGGGCAGCGTTGCCACGCCGGGCCCGCGGCTGGCCGCGCTGCGCGCGAAGCTGCTGCCGCCCGCCTAGGCGACGCCCGCGCCGATCACCAGGCTGCCGCGCAGGCCGTCCAGCACGTACTGCACCGCCAGCGCGCCCAGCACCACACCGAACAGCCGGTTCATCACGTTGGCGCCGGTGACACCCATCACGCGATTGATTGACCCCACCAGGTACAGCGTGAGCAGCGTGCATACCAGCGCCAGCGCCACGCATACCAGCAGGCCGCCGAACAGCAGCGGATCATCCGTGGCCGGACCGAACGCCAGCAGGATGGTGGTCAGCGAACCGGGCCCGGCGATGAACGGGAACGCCAGTGGAAACACCGAGATGTCGGTGCGCGCCTTGCCCTCCTCCACTTCGGTCTGCGAGCTGCGCGAGCCGTGCTCGCGCGCAAACACCATCTCCAGCGCGATCAACAGCAGCAGCAGGCCGCCGAAGATGCGGAAGGCGTCGAGGCTGATGCCCAGCAGGCGCAGGAAGCCGCCGCCACCGAAGGCGAACAGCAGGAAGATGCCGCCGGCAATGGCCACGCCCTTGCGTGCCATGCGTCGCCGTTCCTGTTCCGTGACACCTTCTGTCATGGCAATGAAGATCGGGATCACGCCAATGGGCTCGACCACAACCAGGAAGGTGACGAAGAACTGCAGCAGCTGATCGAACATGATGCTGTGCGCAATAAACGCCGCTTGTCGCGGCACTCCTTACGGCGCAGGATAGCAGTGCCGTTACGCAATCGGACATGGCTTGGGAGTAAGGCATGCGCAACATGCATTGCATCGACCCCATCGTGGGCGACTGGTATCTCAGTCACGGGCAGCTGTTCGAGGTGGTAGCCCTCGACGAACACGAACGCGTGGTCGAGGTGCAGCATGCCGACGGCGATCTCGAAGAAATCGACCTGGATGACTGGGCCACGCGCTGCCGTGCCGGCTCGCT
>DATKBK010000004.1:0-13927 GCA_035514045.1 Steroidobacteraceae bacterium
CTGCGCGGCGGGCCGCAGCTGTTCGGCGTCCTGGTGGGCTGCATCGGTGCCGGTGCGGTGGCCGGCGCGCTGATCCTGCCGCGCCTGCGCGCGCGCTTCGGGCTTGACCGGCTGCAGCGCCTGGGACAAGTCGCCACGGCCGTGGCGCTGTTCGCCTTCGCGTTGCCCGGATTCCCGGTGCTGGGCATGCTGGCCGCGCTGCTGGCCGGCGCTGCCTGGCTGGCCAGCCTGTCCTCGTTGAATGTCGCGGCCCAGCTGGCAGTGCCCGATGCGCTGCGCGCGCGTGGCATGGCGCTGTACACCGCCGTGTTCTACGGCTGCCTCGCTGGCGGCAGCCTGCTATGGGGACAGGTGGCCACCGCGACCAGCGTGGGCACGGCATTGCTCATTGCAGGCGCACTGGCGCTGCTGGCGCTGTTGCCGGCCAGGCGTCTGCCGATCTAGCCGACCAGGCCCGCGATCCGGGGCAGCCGCCCGGCATCAGGGAACACTTCGCGCTGGATAAAGTCCGGCGCCATGCCCAGGTGATCTTGCAGCAGCGAGGCCATCACGCTGCGCAGGTCCAG
Organism: Steroidobacteraceae bacterium; assembly: GCA_035514045.1. Classification (GTDB taxonomy): domain Bacteria; phylum Pseudomonadota; class Gammaproteobacteria; order Steroidobacterales; family Steroidobacteraceae; genus ZC4RG30. The sequence continues at coordinate 567 of DATKBK010000004.1, forward strand.
CGTGGGCGCCAGATCGCGGCCCTGATGCAGCGCTGCTGCCCGAAGCCCTGGCCAATCTGCCACCACGCGGCCGCGCACTGCACCGCCCAGCAGGAATGCGGCTGCACCCGTGCCGTGGTCGGTGCCCCGAGTGCCGTTGACCGCCACCGTGCGCCCGAACTCGGTGGCCACCAGTACCACGGTGTGTTGCCATGCCTGGCCCAGCCCGGTCTGCAGGGTACGCAGGCCGTTGTCGAGCGCGGTGAGCCGGCCTGCAAGCACCCCCTGCACGCTGCCCTGGTTGGCATGCGTATCCCAGCCGCTGGTCTCCAGCACCGCGATGCGTGGTCCGTCTTCACGCAGCAGGAATCCGGCCGCGGTAGTGGCCGCCTGCCCCAACTGTGCGTTCGCCGCTCGCCCGCCGCCGTCCATCCCTGCAGCGTCACCGGCCATGTCCTGGGCCGCAGTGGCATCGGCCAGCCGTCGCGCCAGCAGCGCATCTTCGGCATACAGATCGGCCAGGCGCTGCAGCGTGTCGTCCTCCAGCTGGGGCAGGCGACTGGGCGACCAGGAGGCAACTTCCCGCGGTCCCCGCATCACCAGCGGCACCGCTGCGCCCAATGCAACGCCACCTTGTTGCGGCAGCGGTCGGCCCTGCGGTGGCGGCAAACCGCCAAGCGCCCGATTGAGCCAGCCGGATTGCGCGGCATGTGGCCGCGCATAGCCACTCTCCAGCACATCCTGCGCATCGAAATGCGAGCGATCGCGATAGGGGGTGGCCACGGCATGCAGCAGTGTCAGTTGCCGCTGGCGCCATTGTTCGCCCATGAAGCCCAGCGCAGGATGCAGTGCGAACAGGTCATCGAGCCGCTGCAGTTCATCGGCCCTGCCCGGCGCCAGATCGCCGCGCAACCGCGCGAAATCCGGATCTCCGATGGGCGGTGCCGCTGCGAGCCCATCGAGCGCACCGCGCAACAGCACCAGCACGAAGCGCGCCTCGCCCGCAGCCGACGCCGCGAAGCTGACGCGCGACGCCAGCAGTGCTGGCAGGGCCAGCGCGCCCGCGGCGCCGGCGGCATGGCCGAGCATTTGTCGGCGCGTGATCGGGGTGGAGTTCATCGATGCTCCTTGCGTGTTCAGCGGCGCATGAATTCGGGGGCGGCAAGCAGCAGCGCCAGCGCCTGGGTCGCATCCTGGGCGCGCGCCACTGCCTGATCGGAGGCTGGGGACCACACTGCCCCCAGGCATGCGGCGGCCACTTGCCGGGCATTGCGCCGCGATCCCAGCATGGCGCCCTGCTCCTGGGCCCACTCCAGCCGTTTCATCAGCGCCGCGCCGCTGTCCCAGTCGGCGCTGCGATCTGGCCAGCCAGCGGGCGAACCCGGCCGCAGCTGCGGCTGGCCGAGCTGCTCGAACAGGCGCGGATCCCTCGGCGCCACCGGCAGCTCCAGCGCCCGCCAGGCCGAGTGGATGTAATCCGACGGCGTCTTGAACTTGGCCAGCGGCTGCTCCCAACTCTGCTCGGCAGCGAGCAATGCCCGGTAGGTGCTGGGTAGATCGCCGTCGGCACGCAGATAGGCCGCCGCCACCTGTTCAACCAGTGCAGCGGGCGGATCATCGGCGACCAGATGCCGCACCAGCTTGGTGGCGAGGTGCCGCGCCGTAGCCGGCTGCAGCGCCAGGTCGCGCAGCGCCCGCTCGCCCTGCCGCACGCCATCATCCGCATGGCGTTTGCCCAGCAATACCTGCGCCCCCGGCTCGTGGAAGGCGGCGCGGAAATGGAACCGGCCGGGCTCTCCGCCTCGTTGCCGCCCCTGTCCGCCGCCCACCGACCAGCCAGAGATGATGGTGGCCAGGGCCCGCACATCCTGCTGGCTGTAGCCGCCTCCCACGCCCAGCGTGTGCAGCTCGAGGATCTCGCGGCCCAGGTTCTCGTTCAGTCCCAGCTCGCGGCCGCGCCGGTCCGCCTGGCGCGCGGCAGTGGAATTCGGACCCATCGACTGCTGGTTGTCCAGGTACAGCAGCATGGCCGGATGCTGCTCCACCGCCAGCAACAGGTCGGCGAAATTTCCCAGCACATGTGGCCGGATTGCCTCGCGCTCCATCGCACCGGCCAGCCCCAGCACCGCCAGCTTGTCCACCGACACGGCGAAGTGGTTGCTCCAGAAGTGCACCAGGCGCTCAACGAAGCTGCGCTCGGTGGCGACGGCGTGGCGGTAGCGCGCCAGCATTTCCGCAGCATGGGCCGGCGCGTAGATCTCGCGCACCGTCTGCGCTGCGTTGACCACGTCGGCGCCGGGCCGGACCTGGGCATTGGCGCCAGCGGCGTTGTCGCGGCGCGCCTGCGCTGCTGCAACTACCGAATGCGAGGCGGGCAAGGTGGCGCCGATGAGTGGCGCCGGACCTTCCAGCTGCGCTCGCAGTGCATCGCGCGCGTCGGACCCCTGGGTCCCCAGCTGCCCTGGCTTCGCCCCCAGTCCAAACCGGTTGGCCGCCACTGCCGCATCTGTCTGTCGCATTGCCGGTGCCCTGCCCCTGACGGGCTTTTGATGTGTCCGCAATGCCTGTAACGCGGCGCCTTGATCCGCGTTGACGTCTGGCCTCAGCCGGCCCCAATCGCCGGGCCGGCACGGCCGGCTTCAGCGTTCCCCGGCCAGCCGCGTCTGCAATGCCTCGCGTCGCTGCTGGACGAAGCGCTTGCAGGCGCCCTCGTCCTTCAGCACATCTGCGTTGCCCTTGGCCTCTACCAGCTTTGCCAGGGTGGCCGCGTCCGGATGCGGAGTCAGCAGCAGCTGGCACGGCGCGTTCTCCAGCTTCTGGAAGCTGGACTCGAACGCGGCGAGCGTTGCCGGATGATCCTTGAAGCGATATTTGCCGGCGCTCACCGCGGTGAGCGTGTCGGCGTAGACGAATGGCAGGCAATTGCTCCCCTCGCAGGCGTCCCAGGTCCAGCTCGCGCTGCCGGGGGTGTGGCCCGGAGTGGCCAGCACCCGCAGGCGCAGGCTGCCGATGCCCAGCAGCTGGCCATCGGTAACGATCCAGCTGCGCGCCACTTTCGGGATGGCAGGCCAGCGTGCCTCGGACTGTGGATCGTCCTTGGGCAGGTTGCCGGTACGCAGCACGCTTTCAGCAGCCCTCAATCCATATACGTGGGCGCCGGTGAGGCGCTGCAATTCAGCCACACCGCCAATGTGATCGGCGTGCGGATGGGAAAAAACGATGCCCTTCACGTCGCCGAGCTTGAAGCCCAGCTCCTCGATGTTCTTCGCGATCAGCGGCGCTGATTCGGGCAGACCTGCATCCACCAGCACATGGCCGTAGCCGGAGGTGATCAGGACTGCGGCAATGCCCGCCGTGCCCACGTAATAGGTATTGCCGTAGATCTGGAACGGCTTGTGGGGCCGGTTGAGCGATGCGGTGTCGGTCGCGGCTGCGACCGCGGGCGGCAACAGGCTTGCCGCAGTGCCCAGCATGAGGGAAAGAGCCGCCACGCGGACGGCCGAGTGCCTGGATCCGGTCATCTGTGCTTCACCCCCGAATCAACTGTGAAACGTCAATTGACGCGACGGTGAGTTTACTCAAACCGGCCCGCGATGAAACCCGCCGCAACCAGCCAGCCGCGGCTAGTCGACCCAGCGGCGCGCATTGCGGAACATGCGCATCCAGCCGCTGAACTCGCCTTGCATGTCCGGCGGATACCAGGACTGCTGCGTTATGCGGAACGAGCGTTCCGGATGGGGCATGGTGATGAGCACGCGCCCGTCCTGGCTGGTCACTGCCGCCAACCCGTCCGGTGAACCATTCGGATTGGCCGGATACGCAGCAGCCACCTCGCCGCGATTGTTCACATAGCGGAAGGCCAGCTGCCCGCTGGCCAGCAACGTGCGGCGCGCGGCGTCGTCGGCGAACTCGGCCCGTCCCTCGCCATGGGCCACCGCCACGGTGAGTCGTGAACCGGCCATGCCGGCCAGCAGCACCGCAGGCGAATCGAGAATCTCCACCAGGCTGAAGCGGCCCTCGAACTGCTCGATGCGATTGCGCACGAAGCGCGGCCAGTGCCCGGCACCGGGCACCAGTTCCTTCAGCGCCGCCATCATCTGGCAGCCATTGCATACGCCCAGGGTAAACGTGTCGCTGCGCGTGAAATAGCGCGCGAACTCCTCCCGCACCCGGTCGTGGAACAGGATGGACTTGGCCCAGCCCTCGCCCGCTCCCAGCACGTCGCCATAGGAGAATCCACCGCAGGCAACCAGCCCGCGGAAATCCGCCAGGCCTCGACCGCCTTCAAGCAGGTCGGTCATGTGCACATCGTGCGGTTCGAAGCCGGCCAGATCGAGCACGGCTGCCATCTCGACCTGGCTGTTGACGCCCTGCTCGCGCAGCACTGCCACCCGTGGTCGTGCGCCGCGGTTCACATAGGGCGCCGCGATATCCTGTTGCGGATCGAAGCTCAGCGAGATGGCGATGCCGGGATCCGTCGCGTCGAGCTGCGCCGCGAACTCCTCGCGCGCCGACTCAGGCTCGTCGCGCAGCAGGCGCATGCGATGCGAGGTTTCGCCCCAGGCACGGCGGGCCTCGACCCAGTCCAGCACCAGCATCTGGCTGCCGCCACCACCGAAGCGCAGCTGCATATGCGTGGCCGGAGCGCCGATGTCATGCAGGAAAACCGCCATGCCATGGTCGTTGAAGATCGCGCGCACGGCATGCACATCGGCGGCGCGCACCTGGATCACCGCGCCTGCCTCCTCCGCAAACAGCCGGGATACGAAGGACTCCCTGCCCACGGGCAACTTGCCCGGCGCGCTGTACTCCGCCAGGAAGCGGCCGATGTAGGTGTCGCCGGCCACCGGCAGGGCGATATCGATTCCACACCGGGAAGCAAATGCCATCTCGGCCAGCGCTGCAAACACGCCGCCGTCGGAGATGTCGTGATAGGCCAGCACCACGCCACGTTCCCGCGCAGCGCGCAGCGCGGCGGCGAAACCCTTGAGCAGCTCGGGCGAATCAAGGTCAGGCGGATCTGTGCCCAGCTGTCCGAACACCTGCGCCAGGATCGAGGCACCGAGCCGCGCACGCCCCTGTCCCAGGTCGATCCACAGCAGGCGGGTTTCACCGACGTCGCCACGCAACAGCGGCGTGAGCGTGCGGCGCACGTCTGCGACTGGCGCGAACGCCGACACGATCAGCGATACCGGCGCCACCACGGACTTCTGTTCCCCGCCGTCGCGCCAGACCGTCTTCATCGACAGCGAGTCCTTGCCCACGGGAATCGCGATGCCCAGCTGCGGGCACAGCTCCATGCCCACGGCGCGCACCGCGTCGTACAACGCCGCGTCCTCACCGGGTTCGCCGCAGGCTGCCATCCAGTTCGCCGACAGGCGGATGTCGCCCAGCCGCACGATGTCGGCGGCCAGGATGTTGGTCACCGCTTCGGTCACTGCCATGCGCGCAGCGGCAGCCGGATCGAGCAGCGCCAGCGGCGTGCGCTCGCCCATCGCCATCGCTTCGCCGGCATGGCCGAAGTAATCGCTGCTGGTCACCGCCACGTCGGCCACCGGCACCTGCCAGGGTCCGACCATCTGGTCGCGGCAGATCTGCCCGCCCACAGTGCGATCACCAATGCTGATCAGGAAGGTCTTGTCCGCCACCGCCGGATGCGCCAGCACGCGCAGCGCGGCCTCGCGCAGATCAAGGTCGCTGGTGCTGAACGGCTTGCCTGCAACGGCCACATGCCGCACCTCGCGCTGCATGGGGGGCAGATTGCCCAGCAGTACATCGATGGGCATGTCCACCGGCCGGTTGCCGAACGTGGCGTCGTGCACGGCCAGCACGCCATCGTCGGTCAGGCGCCCGATCACCGCATAGGGACAGCGCTCGCGGCGGGCAAGTTGCTCAAAGCGCGCCAGGCCGGCCTCGGACACGGCCAGCACATAGCGCTCCTGCGCCTCATTGCACCAGATCTCCAGCGGCGACAATCCGCTCTCGGCGCTGGGCACTGCCCGCAGCTCGACCCGCGCGCCGCGTGCGCTGTGCGCCACTGCCTCGGGCACCGCGTTTGAAAGGCCGCCGGCGCCCACATCGTGGATCAGCTGGATGGGATTGTCGTGGCCCATCGCCCAGCAGCGATCAATGACTTCCTGGGCGCGGCGCTGTATCTCGGGATTGCCCCGCTGAACCGAGGCGAAGTCCAGTTCGGCCTGCGACTCGCCGCTGCCCATCGACGAGGCCGCGCCGCCGCCGAGGCCGATCAGCATGGCCGGCCCGCCCAGCACCACCAGGTGCGCGCCCACCGGCACTTCAATCTTCAGCGCGTGCTGACGCCGCACATTGCCCAGTCCGCCGGCGATCATGATGGGCTTGTGGTAACCGCGCGCCTGCGCACCATCCAGCGGCTGCTCGAAGCTGCGGAAATAGCCGGCAATGCAGGGTCGGCCGAATTCATTGTTGAATGCGGCGGCGCCCAGCGGACCCTCGATCATCACGTCAAGGCTGCTGGCGATGCGGTCGGGCTTGCCGAGCGTGTGTTCCCAGGGCTGCTCGAAGCCGGGGATGAACAGGTTCGACACCGAATAACCGACCAGCCCGGCCTTGGGCCTGGCACCGAGGCCGGTGGCTCCCTCGTCGCGGATCTCGCCGCCCGATCCGGTGGCGGCGCCGGCAAACGGCGCAATCGCGGTGGGATGATTGTGCGTCTCGACCTTCATCAGGATGTCGATGGGCTCCTCGTGCGCACCGTACACGCCGGTTTGCGAATCGGCGAAGTAACGCCAACCGGTGGGGCCCTCGATCACCGCCGCGTTGTCGCGATAGGCCGACAGCACCCCGGCAGGCGCCACGGCATGGGTGTTGCGGATCATCGCGAACAGCGACTGGCGCTGCGGTATCCCGTCGACGGTGAAGGCGGCATTGAAGATCTTGTGGCGGCAATGCTCGGAGTTGGCCTGCGCGAACATCATCAATTCCACGTCGGCAGGATCACGCCCCAGCTGGGTAAAGCTGCGGTGCAGATACGCGATCTCGTCTGCCGACAGTGCCAGGCCCAGCTCGCCATTGGCGCGCGTGAGCGCCTCGAGCGAGCGCGACACCGTGGCCAGCGGCCGGGGACTGTCGGCCGCAAACAGCAGCGCCGGATCGGCATCCTCGTCCAGCACGGCCTCGGTCATGCGATCGTGCAGCAGCGCGCCCAGCGCCTGCCGACCGCGGGCGTCCGGCGCAACGGCCAGGTCGACATGAAAGCTCACCCCGCGCTCGACGCGCCTGAGCCAGTCCAGGCCGCACACCAGCGCGATATCGGTGGCCTTGCTCGACCAGGGCGAGATCGTGCCCGGGCGCGGCACCACCAGCAGGCGCGAACCAGGGGGCGCAGCCGTCGCATGGCGAGGCCCGTAGGTCAGCAGCCCTGCCAGGCGCGCGCGCTCGTTGGCGGCGGGCGGGCGCGTACAATCGGCCAGGTGCACGAAGCGGCTCGCCACGCCGCGCAGGCCCGGCGCCACCGCCTGCAACCGGGGCAGCAGTTTGGCGAGGCGGAAGTCACTGTGGGCGGGCCCGCCCGGAAACTGCAGGATCACGTGCCGGATTTGTGCCACGGCCGGCCGGGCGTCCGGTGCGGCCCGCAATCCATGGGCTGGTTCACGAATCGGACCGTGAATTTGTGATGTGATGTCATAGTCTTCCGGATGCGGCCGGCGGGGGACCGCAGGGCATTATAGTTCAGGTTGGTCAGCGAAGGTTCCGTACGGCCCATGGCCTTGCGCCTCGAAATTATCAGTCCTCAGCGCCAGACGCTTGGCTCCCGCGGCAGCATCGTGCTGGGCGTGGCCGGCGGCAGCGTTGGTCGTGCGCTGGACAACGACTGGGCGCTGCCGGACTCGCAACGCTTCCTGTCCGGGCATCACGCCCGCATCCATTTCCGCGACGGCCACTACATCGTCGAAGACACCAGCAGCAATGGTGTATTCGTCAATGACGCAACCAAACCGCTGGGCAAGCGCGGCACCCACCGCCTCGACGCCGGGGACATCCTGCGCCTGGGCGAGTTCCGCGTGCTGGTGCAGATCGATGACGACGATCCGGCCTCCCTGCCACCACCCGGCGCGGCCACCATGGCCAGCCTCACGGTGCAGAATGTGGTGCCGCTGCGCGTGCCGGCGTCGCAACGCCCCGCCGCGAGCGATGACGACCTGGGCCACTCGCTGGACATCGAGGCGCTGATCCCCCCGGACAGCACGGGGCGCGTCCCCAGGGCCGCCGCCGGCAGTCTGCGCGAGATTGCCGAGGCCGGGTTCAACACCGCCGACACGGGTTTCTCGGCCACCGCCACCGCGCCCGGCTCGATGCAGGATCGGGTCAACCGCCTGCGCGCCGCGGCCAGGGCGCGACTGGAAGGGACCTCGCCCGCACTGAGCGTGCACAACGGCATGCAGGCCTTCTGCCGCGGCGCCGGAATCGACGGCGAGCGCATTCCGGTCGCCAGCGATGCGCAGGCGCTGCAGCTGGCAGGCCGCCTGCTGCGCGAAGCGCTGCTCGGCCTGAAGGAGATCCTGCGCGCCCAGGGCGCCTTCGACGATCGTTACGGCATCAGCCACGAACCGCCCGAGGGGCCTTCGCCACTGGAGCTGTCATTCGATGAATACCTGCTCGAACTGCTGGGCGGACATGAGCAACGGCGACTCGATGCCGTGCTGCGGCTGCGCGACCAGTTTGCCAGCGCTGCCCGTCACGCTGGCGCGATCGATCCGGCACTGCGCAGCGCGCTGACCCGCTTCGTCGGGCACCTTGACCCGGTGCGCATGAACGGCCTGCCGGCTGAGACCAGCTGGAGCCGATACCGCGAGATCTATGCCAACCTGCTGCGCACCAATGGCGGCGAGGTGCCGCATCTGTTTGTCGAGGCGCTGGCGCAGGCCTGGCTCGAAGCTGGCAAGGGACAGCGCTAGAATCCGCTTCTCTTCCTGATCGGAGGCCTGCTCTTCCCCATGCTGCGAACCATGCTGCAGGCCAAACTGCACCGCGTCCGGGTTACCGAAGCCGATCTGCACTACGAAGGCTCGTGCGGCATCGACCGCGCACTGCTCGATGCATCGGGCATGTTGCCCAACCAGTACATCGAGATCTACAACATCGCCAACGGCGAGCGCTTCACCACTTACGTGATCGAAGCACCGCGCCGCTCCGGCACCATTTCCCTCAACGGTGCGGCGGCGCGCAAGGCGATGGTGGGCGACCTGCTGATCATCTGCACCTACGCGCAGTACAGCGAGGCGGAGCTGCAGGCCCATCGGCCGGTGGTGGTGCTGGTGGACGCGGACAACCAGCCGCAGACGCCGGCCTGAATCCGCCGGGCCACCTGGCGCAGCCGCAGGCGACGGGCGACGGGCGACGGGCGACGGGCGACGGGCGACGGGCGAGAATGTTTTGCGCTCCGCCCAAGGTTGTGGCTCATCCGACGCGTCGAAGAGACGCAGGGCCGCATTGATGCGCGCCTGCCGCAGCCACGTTGCTACCCCAGGAAATCCGCCATGCACAAACAGAGCGCCAGGTCACCTGTCCTGAACCTTCGGCAGTGCGTCATCGCCTGTGCCTGCCTGGCCGGCGGCCTGGCCTTCGCGGCTGCGCCGGCTCCCCAGGAGGACACGGCCATCACGATCTACAGCACGGCCCAGCCCGGAGGAGTCCCGGCGCAGTACTACCGGCCGGTGCCCGGCCAGGGTGTGCCGAACGCTGCGGGCGTGCCGGGCTATGCGCTGGTGCGCCAGGAGCGCGAGGTGCAGCTCGGGAGCGGCCGTTCGCAGCTGAGTTTCACCGACGTGGCGGCGCTGATCGACCCCACCACCGTAACCTTCACCTCACTCACGGACCCGGCCACGCGCGTTCTGGAACAGAACTTCCAGTTCGATCTGGTCAGCACCGACAAACTGCTGCTGAAGTTCATCGACCAGCCGCTGACCGTGGAGCGGGACCTGCCGGGCGGCGGTGCCACCACGACCAGCGGCACACTGCTGTCTTCGGTGGCGGGCCTGGTGCTGCGCGAAGATGGCGGCAGCATCACGGCGCTGCGCAACTACTCGGCGCTGCGTTTCCCGGATCTGCCGGGCGGCTTGATCACGCGGCCGACGCTGTTGTGGGATATCGCCACCGAGCGTGCCGGCACGCACCTCGCGCGCGTCACCTACCAGACCACGGGCATCACCTGGTGGGCGGACTACAACCTCATCTTCACCCAGGGCCGCGATGCGAGCAGCGGCTTCGTTGACCTTTCTCCCTGGGTGAGCATCATCAACCAGTCCGGCGCCACCTATCCGGAGGCGAAGCTCAAGCTGATTGCCGGCAACGTGAACCGCGTGCAACGCGGCCTCGATCCGACATTCGGCACGCGCACACTGACATTGGTGGATGGCAGGCGTGCAGTGGACGGAGCCGGCTTTGTACAGCAGGCCTTCGACGAATTCCATCTCTACACCCTCGGCCGCCCCACCACGCTGCCTAACAACTCCACCAAGCAGATCGAGCTCTTCGATCAGGCCAGGAAGGTGCCGGCGCAGCGCCTGCTGGTCTATGCCAACAGCACCGGCAACTTCGGCGGCGGGCGCTTCGAGGACCCGAACTTCCCCTTTACCGGCGAGAGCAAGGTCGACAGCTACCTGGAGTTTCGCAACGACAAGCCTTCCGGGCTGGGCATTCCGCTGCCGGCCGGCCGCATCCGCGTCTCGCGGCTGGACCCGGCGGACGACTCGCTCGAGTTCATCGGCGAGGACGCGATCGATCACACCCCGCGCGACGAGAAAGTGCGCGTGAAACTCGGTTCGGCCTTCGACGTGGTCGGCGAGCGCAGGCAGGTTGATTTCCGCGGCGACAGCCGCTCACGCTGGATCGAGGAGGAGATCGAGGTGACGCTGCGCAACCACAAGGACGAAGAGGTGGAAGTGCAGGTGCGCGAGTTCCTGTTCCGCTGGAGCAACTGGCAGGTCCTCTCCAGCAGCATGGGCTACGAGAAGGAGGACGCGCGCACGATCCTCTTCAAGGCGCGCGTGCCGAAGGACGGCGAGCGCACCGTGCGCTATCGGGTTCGCTACAGCTGGTAGATCGGGCGGCGGTCCGGAACCTTGTTCCACTGCCCTCGCCTGCGGTGTGATCCGCTGAACTGGTGGCAGGCCGCTTCCAAATACGGTAAAATACCGTACCAAGACCCGGGAGCTGCCATGACCACCACCGCACGATTCGACCTGAAAATGGACGCCGACGAGAAAGCCATCGTTGCCAAGGCCGCAGCGTTGATGGGTACGACCATGGCTGGCTTCGTCCGCGCAGCCGCCAAGGAGAAGGCCCAGGTGTTGCTGGAGCGTGAAGCCCGCATCACGCTTTCCGGGCGCGACCTCAGCGCATTTGCACGCGCACTGGACTCGGCCTTCGCACCGAACCCAGCCCTCAAGTCCGCACTCACACAGGCACGGCGTAAAGTTCGCCGTGCTTAAAGACCTTCCGCTCGACGCCGCGACCCATGATCGCGAGGGTTTCGAGTGCGGCGTGCCGGCCCTTGACGAGTACCTCCGCCGCTATGCCGATCAACACCGCCGCCGCGGTATCACCTCCGTCTTCGTCCTCGCAGATTCGGTGCGACCCAAACACATCCTCGGCTACTACACACTCAGCGCCGCCGAGGTGGACGGCGAGCGACTGGCGCCAGCCGACCGCAAGAAGCTGCCCGGCTACCCTGTGCCCTGCTTTCGCATGGGGCGCCTGGCTTGCCGCCTGGATCAGCGAGGACGTGGATTGGGCAAGCTGCTTGTCGGCTGCGCAGTGGATCGCTGTTTGAAGGCGCGCCGGGAAGTGGCTGCTTTCGCGCTTATTGTCGATGCGAAGGACGATGCTGCCGCGGCGTTCTACATGCACTTCGGATTCATGCGCTTCGTCGATGCGGCGCTCACGCTTTACTTGCCGCTCGGGAAATAGCCCCGGAACCAGCGGATAGCGGATAGCGGAAGTTCAACCGCCCTGCAGCGCGGTCTTTTGATCGGCTACTGCTCACAGGCGTAAGATCGGAGGCAATGTCACGGGTGCCCCTTAGTACTACTCCTTGCCCCTTCCGGTGGCGCAGCGCGCCGAAGCCCGGCCAGGACTTCTGCAGCCAGTGCGAGCGCCAGGTGCACAATCTCGATTTCATGTCCGCGAGCGAGCGCGAGACTTTCCTCTCGGGGTGCTCGGGTGAGGTTTGTGTGTCGTACACGCCTCGCCGGCCACTGCGCGCGTCGATTGCGCTGGGCACTCTGGCTGCCGCGGCAGCACTCGGCGGGTCTGCGAGTGCGCAGGATCCGGATGTAGTGGTCACGCCGGACATCCTTTACTTCCCCACCGAAGACCTCGAAGTAGTCTGGATAGGCGGCACTCAGGCCGGCGACAAGCTGCAGTGGGTAGACCAAGCGGAACTCGCCAGGCCGGACAAGGCCGAGTTGCCCCAGATCAGCACGGCGGAGTGGCTGCCGACTCCGAAGGGCTGATCTACTTCACCAGTCCCAGCTTCTCGATGCGCCATTGTCCCGTGCCCGAGTTCATGTCAGTGCGCCGCGGGTCGCCATCCCCCACAGCAAGAGCAATGTGGCTGGCGTCGAACCTTTCGAGTCCGGCGTCGTAACTCACCCAGCGATCGCCCGTCCATGCCTGCACCCAGGTATGCGGACTGAAGACATCCTTCTTGCCGCTGAATCGTCCAGCGTAGACCAGTCCCACCACGATGCGCGTGGGAATGCCGCGGGCGCGCCCTGCTGCTGCAAGCAGCACGGAAAATTCGGTGCAATCCCCGGAACGTGCCGCCAGCGCCTGCGTGGCGGAGGCGTAGCCCAGGTAGTCGACCTCGCCGGTCATGTGCGCGCGTACGGCATCAACGAGCCGCGTCATCACCTGTTGCGCAGTGCCCTTGCCGCTGTTGCGACGGGCAAAGCTCTGCACTGCCGCTGCGTCGGACTGGACCCAGGAATTCGACGCGAGATAGCTGCGGCGTTCGGCCTCGGTGAGCGGCACGGTCATGCCACAGGTCTTGCAGATGGTGACCACGGCCGTGGATCCATCTGCCACGACATCCTGTTCGTTGGTGACCGGCAGGCGCGGCGCGACACCATCGGCACGCGAGATCACGTAGCGGATCGGGCCATTCAGCGCATTCCGCGGGATGCGGAAGGGCGAGGGCACGATCAGCCGTGCCATGAGGTCGAAAGGCTTCGCTACCTGCGCGTTGCAGTTGCGTTCGCAGGTTTCCCAGGACAGCGGTATGGTGTAGAAGACACGTTCGCGTCGAGCAACCTGCGAGTTTACATCCAGCCAGAAAGACTCCAGGCGCGGAGAACTACCCGGAACCGAAATGGTTACGCGAATGCGCGAATTGGCGGCAT
>DATKBK010000005.1:0-4332 GCA_035514045.1 Steroidobacteraceae bacterium
CGCCACTGCGCAGCGCTGCCCTCGTAGGACACATGCATGTAGTCGGCCATCAGCTTGAGCCCTGCAGTCACACTGCTGTGGCCGACCGCTGTGGTGAACTGCATCAGGCCCCTATAGCCATTCGGTACGGGCAGGGCCATCGTGACCAGCTGCATGTCGGCGTAGCCAAGCGACCAGCTGCGCAGCTGCCAGGTGCGTCCGAAACGGTCGGTATGCAATGTCCCCTCTTGTGGCGCGCCCAGCGACGTGATGCGGATGGCCTGGGGTCCGATCATTCGTGGCAGCTTGATGCCTTTCAGCAGCGTATCCATGAAAGCGCTGGCATCGCTGTACAGGGACGGATCGGCAGCGGCGCCAGGGCGCCACCACTTGAAGGTCAATGCGCCCTGCAGGTTGCCCGTCGTCAACTTGCTGCCGTCAGACAGTTCGGTGAGTTCCTCGTTGCCAGGGTCTGTCAGGCCCCAGTTGTCATCGGACTGCTGGCCGATCAACGCCAGAGCCTTGTCGCGCTCCATGCCGGCCAGCAGGCGGTCGGCCTTGCCGCCGGGCGGCAACTCCTGCGCGTACTGCTGCAACAGGCGCTGCTGGTTCGTTGCGTATTGCCGATCGATGGCCGCAAAGAGATGGCGGCCGAAGTCTTCCCATGAGGCTGGCAGGGAAAACTCGTCCTTGAACTCCATCACCATCTGCTGGCGGAGAATGGGCAGGCCGAACGAACTGCGCAGGTCGATGTTCGCCCGGCGCTCGCTGCCCGCCAGCACCCGCTCGATCGGCAGCGCATAGTTAAGGTTTTCGCCCTCGGAGCGTGCCGTGACCACGCCGATGACCTGTCCATGTTCATCGAGCAACGGACCGCCGCTGTTGCCGGGAGAGGCGGCGGCAGAGAAGCGCAGCCACTTCCAGCGACCGTCCTGATCCTCGGGTGTCAGCGAAGTCAGCAGCCCGTCGCGCAGCACGACGCCTTCTCCCAGCGCATTGCCGACGGCAAACACCCGTGCACCGATTGGCGTTTCTCTGCCCGGCGTCAGCGCCTGGGCAGCATTGGCTCCCTTGGCGCGAAACACGACGAAATCCTCGTGCAGCGAGAACTTGAGCACCCGATCGACGGCATAGACCTGGCCGGCGGCATCCCTGAGGTGCGGGTGGCCCATGGCGCTTCCCATGCCGGCAATCAGCACGTGGGCATTGGAGACGAAGACATCCGGTGCGATCGCAAATGCCGTGCCGATGGACCAGTACTTGTCATTGCGCTCGGTATAGGACAGCAGCTCGAGCGGCAGCGGCTTCTCGTAGGTGACCTGCGCGGATTCGATCTTGGGCAGTACGACCTCGAAAGTGCTCTTGCGGGAGAGCTCGGCGAGCTCGGCCATGGATGCTGCTGGCAGGACGGCCGGCGACATCAATGCGATGCCTGCGAGCAACCAGGATGCGGGTTGCGTCGCTATGCGCAAGGCCGTGTTCATTGCGAATCTCCCTTGAGCCGGGTGTGCGCCCCGCTTCGTTCCCTGGTCGGGACGATTGTTGTCCGGGAGGCCAGCATGGTGCAATCATGCCAGTTCATCAAACAGCTGGTCCGTCCGGGCCGGAAGGCGTGAGGAAAGGGTTGTGTCTCGCGGGGTCAACATGCGACGTCTGATTTCTGTTCTTGCCGGCACGGGCTTGGTGCTGGCGGTGGTGGCCTGCGAGGGCACTGGCAACGAAGGAGACAGCAACAGTGCCAACGCGGCTGATCCGGCTGCGGCGGTGACCGACCAGTGGGCCGCTCCCGGCGGCGACCACAGCGAGCAGCGCCACAGCCCGCTGACCCAGATCAATGCCACCAACGTGCAGCAGCTGGGCGTAGCCTGGTATGCCGAGCTGCCCGAGCGCGGTGGCTACCAGGGCACGCCACTGGTGGTGGATGGCAAGCTCATCGTCACCACGCCGTGGAGCAAGGTCTACGCCTTCGACGCGAAGACCGGCAAGCAGCTGTGGAAGTACGACCCGAAGGTGCGCCGCGAGATCGTGGCTGGCTACCTGTGTTGCAACGTCGCCAATCGCGGCGCCGCCTACTGGAACGGCAAAGTCATCTGGGCGACGCTCGACGGACGGCTCGTGGCGGTCGACATCGACGACGGCAAGCACCTGTGGGAGTCGCAGACCACCGATACCGAGAAGGCGCTGTCGATCACTGGCGCGCCGCGCATCGGCAATGGCGTCGTGTTCATCGGCCAGGCTGGCGCTGAGTACCTGCAGCGTGGCTACCTGTCCGGCTGGGACGCCGATACCGGCAAGAAGCTGTGGCACTGGTGGGCCGTGCCCGGCAATCCGGCCGACGATTTCGAGGAGCAGCCTGAGATGGAATGGGCCGCCAAGACCTGGAACGGCGAGTGGTGGAAATCTGGCGGCGGCGGCACCGTGTGGGACGGCATCCTTTACGATCCGCAGACGGAACTGGTGATCTTCGGCACGGGCAATGGTTCACCCTGGCCCGCTGGCGTGCGCTCGCCGGGCGGCGGGGACAACCTGTTCACCGCCTCGATCGTCGCGCTGCATGCGAAGACGGGCAAGTACGCCTGGCACTACCAGACAACGCCGATGGACAGCTGGGATTACGACAACACCTCACCGTTTACGGTGGCGGACATTGTGATCGGCGGCCAGAAGAAGCACGTGGTGATGCAGGCCCCGAAGAACGGCTTCCTCTACGTGATCGAGGCGGCTACCGGCAAGGTGCTCTCGGCCGACCTGATCGTGCCGGGTGCCAACTGGCTGACCGGCTTCGACGAGAAGAACAACTGGAAGCCAATCCTCAACCCGCATGCCGATCCCGGCAGGACTGGCCTGGGCTTTACAGTGGTGCCGCTACAGGCGCATTTGTGGTATCCGCAGGCCTTCAATCCGCAGACCGGCCTGCTGTACATACCGACGCGGTATGGCAGCCTGACCATCGTGGCGGAGCCGGACCTTACGAAAAGCATGCAGGGAATCGCCACGGGCGGGCAGTCGCAGTTGGCGGCGCCGAACCTCGGCGATGAACCACGCGCGTATCTGCAGGCCTGGGATCCGGTGAAGCGTGCGGCCGCCTGGAAGTCCACCGAGGGCTCGGGCAGCAACGGCGTGCTGAGTACTGCCGGCAACCTGTTGTTCCAGGGCAATGGCACCAACCTGCTGGCATTCCGTGCCGATACCGGCGAGAAGCTGTGGACCAGCGCGCTGGGCGCAACCGTCGGCGCCGCCTTTATCACCTATTCCATCGATGGCGTGCAGTATCTGGCCGGTGCGGGTGGGGTTGGCCGCAACCTCGGTGGCCGCCTGTTCGTGCTCAAGCTCGGCGGCACGGTCGAAGTTCCGCCGCCACCGCCGCCGGTGCAGCAGGTGCTCAATCCGCCGGCGAATTTCGGCGACGCGGCGCTGCTGGCGCGAGGCCAGGAGAAGTACACGCAGCACTGCACCATCTGCCACGAAGCCCGCAGGAACATCGGCGGCTTCCCCGACCTGCGCTACTCGCCGTTCCTGAACAGCGAGGCGGGTTTCCAGGCCGTCGTGATGGACGGCGCGTTGTCCGAGGCGGGCATGCTGTCCTTCTCCAAGGCATTTGGTCGTGAGGAGGCGGAGGCAATCCGCGCCCATCTGGTCAGCCTCGCCAATACGCTCAAGGCGGCGCCGCAGCTCGGCGGCGGCCCGGGTGGGGCGCGTGCCGGTGGCGGTGGCGTCCGCGCCGGTGGTGCCGGCCCGCGCGGAGGCGGCGCTGGTGCCGCCGCCACGCTGCCGCCCCAGCTCGGCGGTGGCATGGGTATTTTTGCTGAAGGTGCGCCTGCTCCGACTGCAGGGACTACCGCGCCCTCGGGCCAGGAGCCGGAGCCGACTGTCGAGATGCACCAGTAAGACGGGGCAGTTTGGGAGGGAAAGTCATGTCGAGCAAAACCGTGAATGTAGGTTCTGGCAGTCGCCGCAGCTTCCTGGAAGGATCGATGCTGGCCGTGGGCGCAGCGGCAGTGGCGCCGCTGGCGGCACGTGCCGCCGAGCCGGCCGCCGCGCCGCGTCCGGCAGCCGCTCCCGGTCGCCCAGCCGGCGATCGCGTGCTCGGCACGCCGCTGCCGGCCGGCCAGCGACAGCAGCCGCAGCTGAAGGATCTGAAAGGCAAGACCGTCTACATCACCGGCGGCAATACCGGTATCGGTCTGGGCATCGGACGCGCGGCCGCCAACGCCGGCATGAACGTCGTGATGGGCTATATCCAGGATGACCAGGTCGAGCCGGCGCTGAGCCTGTACAAGCCAGAGCAGAAGAACCGGGTCATCGCCATCCGCCACGACGTGACCGACCGCGCCGGCTGGGTGAAGACGCTGG
>DATKBK010000006.1:0-3749 GCA_035514045.1 Steroidobacteraceae bacterium
CGGCGCTGCTCAAGCGCCAATGGGAGCAGGACGATGAATGATCAAGTGGCAGTCAGCACCAGCGGGCTGGGTAAGCGCATCGAAGGGCGCGCAGTGCTGGAAGACATCACGGTCCAGCTGCCGCGCGGCCAGGTCGTAGGCCTGGTGGGCAAGAACGGCGCGGGCAAGTCGACGCTGTTCGACCTGCTGCTGGGATTCGCGCTGCCGGGCAGCGGCAGCAGCAGCATCTTCGGTGAGGACAGCCGCAGCCTCACGGCCAGCGCCAAGGCGCGCATCGGCTTTGTGCCCCAGCAGGATGAACTGCTCGGCCAGCTCACCGGCGCACAGCAGCTGGCGCTCATCGCCACGCTGCACCGGCGCTGGAACCAGGCGTTGATTGAACGCCTGGCGCGCGAATGGGAGCTGCCGTTGGCGCGGCGCATCGGCAAGCTCTCGGGCGGCGAGCGGCAGAAGCTGTCGACGCTATGCGCGCTGGGCCACGAGCCGGACCTGCTGGTGCTCGATGAACCCGCGGCCAGCCTCGACCCGGTGGCCCGTCGCCGCTTCATGCAGGAGATCCTGGCCATTGCCGCCCAGGGTGGACGCACGCTGGTCTACGCCTCGCACATCGTTGCCGACCTTGAACGTGTGGCCAGCCATCTGTGGCTGCTGCGCGAGGGTCGCCTGATGTGGCAGGGGGAACTTGATGCCTTGAAGGAATCAGTGGTGCGCGTGCACCTGCGCGGCGCCAGCGACATCGATCCGGCCCTCAAGCTGCCGGGCCAGCTGCAGGGCAGCGTGCAGGGGCGCACGGCTGCATTCACCGTCGGTGGCTGGAGTGCAGCGCGCCTGCTGCCGCTGCGCGATGAGCTCGGGCTGGATGTGGAGGTGGAGCCGCTGGGGCTGGAAGACATCTTCCTGGCGATGCACGCATGAGCACCGTAATGCTGGTGTTGCGACTGAGCTTCTGGGGCTCGGCGGCGCAACGCGTTTGTACGCTGGCCGGCTTCGGGCTGGCGCTGGGAGCAAGCCTGCTCAACCTGCTGCTGGGAGAACCCTTGCGGTCAGCGGGAGCGCGGTTCGTTTCACCGCAGATGGCGACCTGGGGCGTGATGATCGCCTGCCTGCCGCTGCTGGTGCAGGCGGGGCCGATGTGGCGTGCCGTCTCCTCTCAGCGTGCAGTGCTGCTGGCGCCGCGTGGTCGCAGGCGCCTCTTCATCGCAGCCCTGGCGGTGGCCGCCGCGGCCGCGCTGTTCATGTCTGCGTTCAATCTCCTGGCACAGGCTCCCTGGATCATCAGGTTGGCGCTGCGGTCGCCAGCGGAAGCGTTCTGGGCGCAGTATGCGGCAGTTCAGTGGTCCCTGATGTTCGCGACCAGCTTCGTGCTGGCGACGTGGTGGGGCATCGGCGCGTTCTGGGCCTCGCGTTCACCGCTGGCCGCGCTCGTCCTGCTGGTCGGGCTGGTTGCGGTTGGCCTTGGCATGCCGTTGCTGGCAGCACATCTTGTTGACCCTACGAATTGCTTGGCTTCTGCCGGAGCGCTATGCACCACGGCCGCGTCCCTGCGGGGCGGTGGAGGTGAACCGCCTTTCCTGCACTTCAAGTTCGCGCTCGCGGTGTGGGGCATATGCGCACTCTGGTACCTCAACGCAAGGCGCATCGCGCCACCCGGTTGGCTGCTGGCGGGCGGGCAATCGCTGCTGGCTGCGACCACAGTGGGCCACGCCAACGCTCCGCTCGCACGTTCCGCCGCGATCGAGCACCTGCTGTTCGGCGGCTCGAGCATTGGCAGGCTGCTGGCGCAATGGCTGCTGGCGGGCCTGCTGTTGCTGGCGATGCTGCTGCTCTTGTCGCGACAGGTCGATGATTCTGCGCTCGTTGCCTGGGTGCTCCGCGCGACGCTGGTGATTGCATCCGGAATCGTGCTGGCGCTGTCGCTCGCCGCGCGGCGCCGGGCTCGGGCCCTGTGGCTGCCGGCGGCGCTGGACCGGACGCAGGTTCACGACCTGGTGCGCAACGGGCTGCTGAAGCTGGCGCTGGGACTCACGCTGGTAGCGGCGATGTTTCTGGTCGCACAGTGGTACGCGCTGCCCTGGCCGGGCGGCCTGTCACTGCCGCAGGCCCTGGTGGCCCTGCTGGCTGCGAACCTGCTGTGGGTGGCCCTTGTGCTCTACCGCGCCTCAGGCTGGGCACACCTGGCCGTGTCGGGCGGGGCGCTGATGCTGCTGTACTTCGGATTCGCCGCGCCGCTCGTGCGCAATGCGCCAGGCAACTGGGGATGGCTGACCGCCATGCTGGTTGCGGCCGCCGCGCTGCTGCTGCTGGCGCGGCGCCGCTGGATGAACAGCGACCTGCCGTCCGCGACTACCGCGCCGGCTTTCTGAACTTCAGCACCGACTGGTCGGTGGTGCCGCGCTTGCCGCGCGTGAACGGTCCCCAGGTGCGATCGTCCTCAGGGTTTGCCAGCAGCTTGCTGTCCTCGACCAGCTCGAACCCAGCGGCCTTTACTTCCTTCCGGATCACTTCCGGATCGATGCGGTGCAGTGTCTCGACGTCGCGCGTGCCGGAGCCCGGCGCGGCGTTGTGATCGACGATGAAGAACACGCCGCCGGGCTTCAGCGCCTTGAATACCTTCGCATTGAGCGCTGCGGTGTCGATCTTGTTGAGCGGCAGGTCGTGGTAGTAGAGCACGTTGAACACCACGTCCACGCCATCCGGCAGTGTCATCGCGTTGTAGTCCACGATCTCGAACTTCGAGTTCGGGTGCTTCGCGGCGAAGGCGCGGCTGGCCGCGCCGGTAGGCGCATCCATGTAGGGCAGGTCATACATGTAAACCATGCCGTTGTCGCCGACGATGCTGGTGAGCATGGTGGTGAAGTACTGGCCGAAGGCGGCGAATTCCACCACCTTGTCGCCGGGTTTCACGCCCGACAGCACCAGCAGCTCGGCCGGCTTGCGGTCGGCATCGCGCGCGGTCATAGCCGGGGTGCGGTCCGGAGACTGCACGGCCTTGCGCACGTAGTCCGGCGCGCCGGCCGGAATGGCATAGGGCTTCGGCGGCGCGGCAGGTGGCGCCTCGCCCGCGAATGAAGGAGCGAAGGCCGCGGACGCAGCCAGAATCATCGTGGCGGCAAGTTGCCGCGGCGTAAACCTGATCATGGGAACCCCCTTGGTGTGCTTGCGGCAGACCCTGCATGGTCGGACCGCCAAGGATACCGGGGCAGGGGGCCGGTGGCACGCCGTAGCCCTGAATAGGTCTGAATCAGGCGGCGAAGACAGTTCGCGCGTCGAACACCGGGCCATCCACACACACCCGCTTCATGGCAGGTCCCGCCGCCGTCTGCACCTCCACCACACAGCCGGCGCAGCCCCCCACCGCACAGGCCATGTACTCCTCCAGCGACCCCTGGCAGGGCAGGTCGAACGCGCGCGCCAGCTCCGCCACCGCCTTCAGCATGGGCGTCGGACCACAGGAGAAGATCTCAACCTGCGCCAGCGTCGCCGCGTCCAGCCGGGCCAGCCACAGGCGTGCCAGGTCCGTGACATAGCCATCATGGCAACCGGCAAAGCCGGACTTGGTGGTGAGCCGGCTGGGCACGCCCCAGTCATCGAGCAGCGGCATGCAGGCGATCACCCCGTCGGGCATGCCCGGCACCAGGATGGTCGAGGGGCGGGCGCGAAACGGGAACGGCAGCTCCGAGCCCAGGATGGCCAGCGGCCGAAAACCTTCGGCAGCGCGCTCGCGCAGCGTGTCGGCGAGGAACACCATG
>DATKBK010000007.1:0-3792 GCA_035514045.1 Steroidobacteraceae bacterium
CCAGCAGGCTGCCGAAGAAGCCGACCGACACCGCGTGCACCGGCGCGCGCCCGAGCGTGAACTCGCCGGTGCCCAGGAACCACAGGCTCTGCGCCGCATACAACGCCAATGCGATCGGCAGCCAGGCGTAGCCGATGAACAACACCCGCAGCAGCGGCGGAGCCTTGGCCCGCGGCCACCAGCGCCAGAGCGTGTACGTCGCCAGTGCGAACAGCGGCAGGTCCACCAGCCACAGCCACGGGTAAAGATGCGCGAGCTCCAGCGCCAGGTGGCCCAGCCAAAGCGGCCAGCTCACCGCCAGCAGCCACATCGGCCGCCAGGACCGGTAGCCGGCCACGACGCTGCCGGCAAAGAAGGGGAACATCCGGTGCGCCACCGTCGCGTACACCGGCACCAGCAGCCCGAAGGTGCCGATCTTGAGCATCGCGAACGCCAGCCGCGGCTCGCCGGGCAGGTGCAACCAGGCTGCGAAGCTGAGCAGGCCTGCCAGTCCCATCAACAGGCCGGCAAAACACGAGATCGCATGCCAGTTGCCGCTGCGATCGTGCACGAGCCAGATCGCGAGCACGACCATCGCCGTCACCCAGCCCGCGATCGTATTGATCACCCCCAGGTGCACCAGCATCGTCGAACCCGTGCCCAGCCCCGCCAGCACCAGCGCCTGTCCCGCGAGCAGGCCCAGCGCGACCGGCAGGTAGTGCCAGCGGCTCGCCTCGGTCTGCGCCATCCATCTGGGGAACACGGTCAGCAGGAAGCCGAAGATGAAGGCCGGCAGCACCTGGTACTGCATGATGAAGGCATGCATCCAGCCGGCCGGCACGCTGGGCGTCGGCAGCCAGCCACCAAGCCAGCCGGTCCACCAGCCCATCCCTGCCAGCACGTTGGCCGCGCCGATGAAGAACAGCAGCCGGTGCGGCGCGGCGACCAACGCGGCGAGGGTGAGGCCAGGCGAGTTCTTGGTGTCCATGTCGCCATGCTGCAGGCGCGATGCCTGCCGCGCCATGACCCAAGTCACCCTGCTACGAAGAAGGCGGGGCCGAATGCTCGGCCCCGCCCCGGAAATCAACAGTCTTGATCAGCGTGCGGGGTCGATTGCGACCTCCACCACCCTCGACCGTTTCGGCGCGATCCAGAGCCGCAGCATGAACCAGGCCAGTGCCACGGCGCCGACGCTGAAGATCGTGTCGCCAGGCACACGCATCCAGACCAGCATCTCGATCAACGGCTGCTGCATGAAATCCGCCGAGCGTGCGTACCAGTAGCCGTGGTCGACCGCCGCGATCAACTGCAGGATGCCGATCGGCAGCAGGGTGAACACCGCCATCCCGACCAGGCCGATGTTGAGTGCCCAGAATGACGTGCGCAGCGGCGCCTCCGGCCAGATCGCGTCGGGCTTGAGCCCACGCAGGCAGAACAGCATCAGGCCGATGCCGAGCATGCCGTACACGCCGAACAGCGCGGTGTGGCCATGCAGCGGCGTCAGGTTCAGGCCCTGCATGTAGTACAGCGGCAGCGGCGGATTGATCAGGAAGCCGAACAGCCCGGCGCCGACCAGATTCCAGAACGCGACCGCGACGAAGAACAGGATCGGCCACCGGTAACGTTGCATCCACGGCGTGGCGTGGCCCAGCTTGAAGGTGTGGTAGGCCTCGAAGCCGACGTAGGCCAGCGGCACCACTTCCAGCGCCGAGAACGAGGCGCCCAGCGCGATCACCGCCACCGGCGTGCCGGTGAAGTACAGGTGGTGCAGGGTGCCCAGCACGCCACCGGCCATGAACACGATGGTCGCGAACAGCGTCGCCATCGTGCCGGTGCTGGCCTTGATCAGGCCCAGCTTGGTGAACAGGAAGGCGACCACCGCGACCGCGAACACTTCGAAGAAGCCCTCGACCCACAGGTGCACCACCCACCAGCGCCAGTACTCGACCATCGACAGATGGGTGTGCTCGCCCCACATCAGGCCGGCGCCATAGAACACGCCGATCGCGATCGTGGACAGGAACAGCAGGGTGGTGATCGACCTCGATTCGCCGCCGGCGCGGATCGCCGGGACCAGGCATCGCCCGACCAGCGTCAGCCAGATGCCCAGGCCCAGGAACAGGAACCACTGCCAGAACCGGCCCAGGTCCACGTACTCCCAACCCTGGTGACCCCACCAGAAGTTGTGCTCCAGGCCCAGCTTCTGCATCACCGCGAACCACTGCCCGGCGAAGGAGCCCACCACGATCACGATCAGGCAGACCCAGAGCACGTGCACGCCGAGCGCCTGGAATCTTGGTTCATGTCCCGAAATGGCCGGCCCGATGTAAAGGCCCATGCCCAGCCAGGCGGTGGCGATCCACAACACCGCCAGCTGCGTATGCCAGGTGCGGGTCAGTGAATAGGGCAGGTATTCGGCCAGCGCGAAGCCGTAGGCCTCCTGGCCTTCGACCTGGTAGTGCGCGGTGATCGCGCCGAGCAGGATCTGCACCAGGAACAGGGCCATCACCAGCCAGAAGTACTTTGCCGTCGCCTTCATCGAAGGCGTCACCACCACCGAAGCCAGCGGGTCGCTGGCCGGCAGCTGCAGCGGCGGCTCCTCGCGGCCGTGGGTGACCGCGTAGTGCCAGCCGAGCAGGGCGATGCCCGCGATCAGGAAAAGCACGCTGAATATGGTCCACATGAACAGGTTGGCGGGCGGCGTGTTGCCCACCAGCGGCTCGTGCGGCCAGTTGTTGGTGTAGGTGATTTCCTTGCCCGGCCGCTCGGTCACGGCCGACCACGCGCTCCACCAGTAGAACGCCGTCATCGCCCGACGGTGGTCGGCGTCGGGCACGGTGTTGTTCTTCATCGCGTAGTTCTCGCGCAGCACCGCGGTCGCCGGGTCGTTGCCGAGCAGGCTCTGGTAATGCGCCGAGACGTTGGCGATAGCGAACGCACGGTCGTCGCCGATGGTGATGTCGCGGGTCGCGGCGTCGTAGGTGTTCTCGCGGACCTCCTGCTGCAGCCGCACCGACAGCGCCGCCTGGGTAGCGGGATCGAGCGCGGCGTAGTTGGCAACGCCGTGGTCGCGGCGCGACCACTGGTCGAGCAGGTCGACGGATTCGCGGTGCAGCCAGTCGGCGGTCCAGTCCGGCGCCACGTAGCTGCCATGGCCCCAGATCGAGCCGAGCTGGTGGCCGCCGACGCTCTGCCACACCTGCCGCCCGGTCTCGATGTCGGCGCGGGTGAACACGACCTGGCCGCTGGTCGTGACCAGCCGCTCGGGCATCGGTGGCATCTCGCGGTGGATCTCGCCGCCCACCCAGAGCAGCACGGCAAACGATACGAACAGCAAACTCGCAAGTGCAATCCAAAGCTTCCGTGTACTGCCCATGACGACACTCCATTGAGATTGCCGCCATGCTCCCGCCGCCCCCACCACTTCGTCCCTGACCCAGATCAAGCACCCGCGATTCGGGGTTGACGGCGGCACCGTCCCACACACAATACGTATCGCTGCCCGGCGTCTTGCGAGCGCCATCCCTGGCCGCAAACGCCGGCCGTTCCGGGCGTCCTGCCCTCCACTTCAGCGATACATATTGTGTGTGGGCCGGCGCTGCGCAATTCCCAGTCCGGTGGAAAGAAGGTCAAGGGCCGGATCACGAGCGCGGTATGGAGCCATTGATCGCCTGCATTCGCTTTGAAAGTCGAAGCCCGCCTGGACTTGGATCAAATGCGGGATCGACCGCTGCTGATCCGGTGTGCCCAGGACATCCGGTGCGTCGGCGCCCACCGAGGGGGTACCGTTGAAGTGCAGGGCAGGAGGCCCGG
>DATKBK010000008.1:0-5249 GCA_035514045.1 Steroidobacteraceae bacterium
GTGGTTGGCCTCGATGTTGAGCTTGAAGTCCTGGTCCAGCCCATGTTGGCGCAGGAAGCCGGCAACCGTGGCGCTGTCGAAGTCGTACTGGTGCTTCATCGGTTCCATCGGCTTCGGCTCGATGAAGAAGCAGCCCTTGAAGCCGATGCTGCGGCCATAGTCGCGGGCCAGGGTGAGGAAGCGGGCGAAGTGGTCCAGCTCGCGCTTCAGGTCGGTGTTGACCAGCGAGGCGTAGCCTTCGCGGCCGCCCCAGAACACATAGTGTTCACCGCCCAGTTCCACCGTGGCATCGAGTGCGGCCTTCACCTGCGCCGCTGCGCGGGCGACCACGTTGAAATCCGGGTTGGTGGCCGCGCCATTCATGTAGCGCGGATGCGAGAACAGGTTGGCCGTGCCCCACAGCAGCTTCACGCCGGTGGCCTGCTGGCGCTCCCTGGCCAGCGCGACCATGTGCGTGAGGTTCTTCACGTACTGCCCAAGATCCTCGGCATCCGGCGCCAGGTCGATGTCGTGGAAGCAGTAGTAGGGCACGCCCAGTTTGGTGATGAACTCGAAGGCGGCGTCGACCCGGCCTTCTGCGGTGGCTATCGGCGAGCCGGCCTCCCAGGGAAAGCGGCGTGTGCCGGGACCGAAGGGGTCATGGCCGGCATTGGTGAAGGTGTGCCAGTAGCACACCGCGAAGCGCAGGTGCTCGGCCATGGTCTTGTCGCCGATGCGCCGGCCGGCGTCATACACCTTGAACGCCAGCGGGTTGTCCGACCCCGCGCCTTCGAAGGGAATGCGGCCGATGCCGG
The DNA here is from genome assembly GCA_035514045.1 of Steroidobacteraceae bacterium. Taxonomy (GTDB): domain Bacteria; phylum Pseudomonadota; class Gammaproteobacteria; order Steroidobacterales; family Steroidobacteraceae; genus ZC4RG30. Next base: position 795 of record DATKBK010000008.1, read on the forward strand.
GAAAGTATTCTCGCTTGCCTATGAATGGAGTGCTCATGTACGTGGGGTCCTGTCCTGTTCCAATTCTATCGCCAGTTGTTGCTGGAACCGCTGGTACGCGGTGCCGTAGCCGGCTGCGGCCTTCGCGTCCGGTCGCGCGCCGCGACCAGGTTCCAGTTGTACGTGTTCGCGCGTGATCGCAGCGAGGTCGGCAATGCTGCCGCCGCTGCCGCAGGCCCACAGGGCCTGCAACGCGGCGCCGAAAGCCGCGCCCTCGCTCTGTGCGGGCACGTCCACCGGCAGCTCGAACACATCGGCCACCATCTGCCGCCAGGCGGCGCTCTGGCTGCCACCGCCGGTGAGGCGGATGGCATCGAAGCGCAGGCCAGCTGCGCACAGTGCATCGAAGCCGTTGCGCAGCGCATAGGTCGCGCCTTCCATCGCCGCGCGGTAGGCGTTGCCGCGGGTGAAATTGTTGAAGTCCATGCCGTAGAGACTGGCCCGCGCATGCGGCAGGTCCGGCGTGCGCTCGCCATTGAAGAACGGCAGCATGCCGAGTCCATCGGCACCGGGGTGCGTGCCGGCCAGCATGGCATCGCCGTCGCGGCTGCTGACGCCGAAGGCGCGCGCCACATTGTCGGTGGCGACGGTGCAGTTCATGGTGCAGATCAGTGGCAGCCAGCCGCCGGTGGAGGAGCAGAACGCAGCCCAGCCGCCGCCCGCATCCACCACCGGCTGATCGGCACAGGTGAACAGCGTGCCGGAGGTGCCGAGGCTCATGCTGAGCAGCCCGGGTGTGACGTTCCCCGTGCCGATGGCCGCCATCATGTTGTCGCCGCCGCCGGCCGACACGCGCACACCGCGCGGCAGCGCGAGTTCGGCGGCGATGGCGGGCGCCAGCGGAAAGGTTGCCTGCGCGTCGACCAGCGGCGGCAGGCAGGCCGCAAGGTCTCGATCAGGATCGGTGGCGTCGAGCATCGTGGCTGACCACTGGCGGCTGCGCACGTCCAGCCAACCGGTGCCGGAGGCATCGCCGCATTCCATCCAGCGCTCGCCGGTCAGCCAGAAGTTCACGTAGTCGTGTGGCAGCAGGATGGTGGCCAGGCGCGCGTAGGCGTCGGGCCGGTGCCGGCGCGTCCAGGGAAGTTTGGAAGCCGTGTAGCCGGCCAGCACCGGGTTGCCCGCCACTTCGATGCAGCGCGCCGCGCCGCCAACGGCGGCCATGATCTGATCGCACTCGGGCTGGGTGCTGGTGTCGCACCACAGCTTGGCGGGTGCGAGCACCTGGCCCGAGGGCCCCAGGGGCACGAAGCCATGCTGCTGCCCGGAGACGCCGATGGCGGTGACGCGGGCGCGCAGCGCCGGGCCCAGGGCGGCGAAACAGACGCGGATCGCGTCGAGCCACCACTCGGGTCGCTGTTCGCGGCTGCCGTCATCGCCGGCCAGCAACTCCAGCGGCTGGCCATGCGTTGCCACGACCGTGCGTGCGGCCGCGTCGTATGCAACCAGCTTCACGCTCTGGGTGCCCACATCAAGCCCGACGGTGAGGTTCATCCAGGGTATTCCGTGACCGATCGCGCGCTACAGGCGTCGCAGCGAGCGCAGCAGCATGAAAGCAGGCACCGCCATGCGCAGCCACGGAAACTTCAGCATCCCCAGTGACAACAGGATCCGCAGCGTGATGCTGCGCGGCTGGAAACCCCAACCGGTACCCGCGGCCCGCGCATTCGCTGCAGCGGCAAACCGCTGCTCCAGCCGATGACGGGAGTGTGCCAGTCGCGCCAGCGCCTGCCGCGTTGCCGGATCACTGACGCCGCCTTCCGGCTGGGTGTTCACGGCGCGCGCCCCCGCACTGCGGACGCCAGCAGTCGCGCGTCGTTGCCCAGCTCGGCCATGAGCAGATCCGCCGGATCAGGCCCGGCAGTCCGGTGCAGCATCAGCCACAATCCGTAGCAGCCCAGCAGCAGATACAGTCCCGCCACCGACAGCAGCACCGTCCAGCGGTGGCCGGTGTCCCAAGCCGCGGCGACGCTGCCAAGGCTCAGCACCAGGGTGAAAATCAGCAGCCCGGCCACGGCAAGCAGGGTGCCCAGCAGCCTGCGCTGCACGGATCGTTGCCAGCCCTTCACCAGCGCGCCGACAAGCGCGGCATAGCCGCGCGCGTGCTCGGCGAGCAGGTCTGCAATGGCTTCGCGCGATGGATCGCCAGCCGCCTGCCCGGGTGACGCGCTCATCGGCGCGAAACCAGCACGCCAAAGGCGAGGCCGACCAGGGCGGCGGCCGCGATCAGATGCCAGGGCTTCTCGTGCGCATAGCGGTCGGCAGTTTCGATGGCCTCCTCCGCCTGGTCTGCGACGGAGTGCGCCGCATTCCGCACCGTGGCGCCCAGCGCCTCGGCGCGCTCGCGGATGCCATCCTTGATCTCGTCGAGCTTGTCAGTGTCGAGGCCGGCGGCGGATCGGGTCAGCTCCATCGTATCGTCGAGGAGCCGGGTGAGTTCGTCCTGCACGGCAGCGGCCGCGGAATGCTTGCGATTGAACATGAGGTGCCCTCCCGGGAATGTTCGTCCCGACCCTAGTGTAGGGCGGAACGACCGCCGCGAGGCTGCGACTTCAGCGCGCCGACCAGGATTCCAGCTTCCTTCCCCGACCGCGAGCCGCAATCATGATACCGGTGACCAACCAGAGCAGCCCAACACCGCCCAGCACGGCGCGCAGCGCATTGCCGAACGCGGCTCGCGCCTCGCGGCGCAGGGCATCGGCGGCTGCCGCAGGGAGGCCATCTGCCACGCGCAGCGCCTCGTCGAGCGAATCGCGCACGATTGAAGGCAGTGCTGCACCTGCCTCGGGCAGCGTCAGCGTGGTGGCATACGCGATGGTCATCAGGCTGCCAAACAGCGCCACGCCCAGCGAACCGCCGAGTTCGAAGCCCACTTCCTCGATCGAGGCCGCCATGCCACCGCGCTCCGGCGGCGCGGCGTTCATGATGGTGGTGGTGGCGAAGGTCACGCTGGCGCCGATACCCAAACCGATGCCGAACAGCAGCAGCAACCTCGGCAATGCAATGCCCGCCTGAGTCGGTGGTGACCACGCAATCAGCCACGCACAGCCCGCGGCCAGTGCCAGCGCCGCGCAGGCCAGGCCCGCGGGCCACGTCTTATGCATCAGGCGACCGGCGAGCGGCCCACCGATGAACCCGCCTGCTGCCAGCGGCGTCAGCACCAGCGCCGCCGCCAGCGGCGTGCGCTGCTCCACCAGTTGCAGGTGCTGGCTGAGAATCAACTCCAGGCCCACCGTGCCGGCGGTGCCGAGGCAGGCTGCGGCGAATGCACCGCCGAAATCGGGCAGACGAAACAGCGACAGGTCGAGCAGCGGGTGGGTTCGGCGCCGCTGGCCGCGCAGGTACGCGGCCAGGAACAGCGCGCCCAGTGCGAGCGCGAGTGCAAACGTCAGCGGCGAGAAATCCTGCCGCGCGACTTCCTTGATGGCGTACACCACGGCGGTGAGCCCGCCCAGCAGCTGCAGCGAGCCGGTCACATCCCACGGCGGACCGCCGGGCGGGGCAATGCGCGGCACCAGCCACAGTGTCAGCACCAGCGCCACCAGCACCACCGGCACATTGATGAGGAACACCGAGCCCCACCAGTAATGTTCCAGCAGCAGGCCCGCGATCAGCGGACCCAGCGCCATGCCGCCCGCGGCACTGCCCGACCACAGTCCGATCGCAAGCGTGCGCTCGCGCTCGACAGTGAAAGTGTTGCGGATGATGGCCAGCGTCGCCGGCATCATCAGCGCTGCGCCCACGCCCAGTGCCGCGCGGCCGGCAATCAGCGTCGCGGCGGTGGGAGCGTACGCGGCGGCCAGCGAGGCGAGTCCGAACACGATGAGCCCGGCGATGAACAGCCGCCGATGTCCGTAGCGATCGCCCAGCGTGCCAAGGCCGGGCAACAGGCCGGCTACGACGATGGGGTAGGCGTTGAGGATCCACAGCCGCTGTGCGTTGCTGGCGGCGAGGTCGCGTGTCAGTGCGGGCAGTGCTACGTACAGCACGGTGAGGTCCACGCAGATAAGGAACAGGCCGCTTGCAGTGATGGCGAGCACGAGCCAGCGGCGTGGATCGGAAGTGGCAGAGGTTGGTGGGTTCACTTGGCGAAACAACCCGGTGTGATACCGACAATCAGGTCAATCAAAAAGTGGCGCGCTGCAACCTCTGCCGGATATGCTGGTCCGATGGAAACGCTCATCAAGAAGCTCGTGGTCGTGAAGTCAGGGGAAGTCAGGGCATTGCTCTGGTCGTTCGCCTATTTCTTCTTCCTGCTGTCCACATACTACATGCTGCTTCCCTTGCGGGATGCCATGGGCATCGAGGGCGGCACGCGCGATCTGCCTTACCTGTTCGTGGCCACCTTCTTCGCCACATTGATCACGGCACCGCTGCAGGCGGCGGTGGCGGCTCGCATGCCGCGTTCTCGCTTCG
>DATKBK010000009.1:0-8515 GCA_035514045.1 Steroidobacteraceae bacterium
ACAGCCACTGGGACCATACCTTCGACACGGCGACCTGGTCCCGGCTGTCGGGCGCGCCCATCATCGGCTCGCCGACCAGCTGCCTGCAGGTACGGGCCGGCGGCATTGGCGCGGATCGATGCACGGCGGTCTATGGCGGCGAGAAGTTCACGCTGGCTCCTGGTGTGGACATGTTCGTCATCCGCTGGAACCACAGCGGCAATTCTGCGCAGAATCCCGAACAGCACGATCCGATCGAACTGGCCGCGGTGCCCACGCCCGACGCCAGCGGCGGACTGCGCGCCGGCGTCACCGAAGATTTCCCCAACGGGGGCGGCAACCGCGCCTACCTGTTCTCGGTACGCGGCGGTCCGGGAAAAAGTTTCAGCTGGCTGTTCCAGGACTCAGCCAGTGCCGTCGACCTGCGCGATCCGGTGCGGGTCGATGGGCGCGACTTTGGCGCACCGCTCGACAATCTGCGCGCTGCCATGCGTGCCGCCGGACTCGAAAGCGTCGACCTGTGGATCGCCACCGGTGGACGGGATGTTGCAGAACTGGTGTTGCCGGTGATCAAGCCCAGGCACTACCTGCCGGTACACTGGGATGGATTGTTCGGCGCATTCAAGGCGGGTCCGCCGCGACCCTTTGCCGATCCTGCGCTCGCCGATCTGTTGCGTCAAAGCGGCACGAATCTGGTCGTGCCAGTGCAATACATGGACCGCTGGCGCCTGGACGCCGGCGGCATTCGCGAACTGGACAATACGACGGTCAAACGCCGCCTGGGATTCGACTGATGCCTCTGTTGATCTCGGTGCAGATCACGCAACTGGAGGCAAGTTCTTGACCGGGGTCAGCCTATCCGGCGTCAGCAAGCGCTTTGGCGACGTGGTGGTGATCGACAATCTATCGCTTGACATCAATTCCGGTGAGTTCGTCGTCTTCCTCGGCCCCTCCGGCTGCGGCAAATCCACCCTGTTGCGCATGCTCGCCGGCCTTGAGGCGATCGATGCCGGCGAGATCATGATCGGAGGAAAGCGGGTCGACCAGCTTCCGCCGGGCGCGCGCAACGTCGCGATGGTGTTCCAGCAGTATGCGCTCTACCCCCACATGACGGTCCGCGAGAATCTCGCCTTCGGGCTGCGCAATGCGCGCGTTCCGGCGGATGCTATCGAACACCGCATCGGTGCAGCGGCACAGCGCCTGGAGATCACCGCGCTACTGGAGCGCCGGCCCGGACAGCTCTCCGGCGGCCAGCGCCAGCGCGTGGCGATCGCGCGCGCGATCGTGAAGGAGCCGGACCTGTTCCTGTTCGACGAACCGCTGTCGAATCTTGATGCTGCCCTGCGCGCGCGCACCCGGATCGAACTTGCCCAGCTGCACCAGCAGCTTGGCGCCACGATGGTTTTCGTCACCCATGACCAGGTCGAGGCGATGACGCTGGCCGACCGGATCGTGGTGATCAACGATTGCCGGATCGAGCAGATCGGCACGCCGATGCAGATCTATCGCCGCCCGGCCACGCGGTTTGTCGCCAGCTTCGTCGGTACGCCGCGGATCAACCTCGTGCCGGTACAGGTTCTCGAGGCGGGCGGCACGGCGCTCGCGCGATTGCCGGACGGTGCGACGATCAGGACCGGCGTGCCTTTTGCGGGCCTGCCCGCTGATCCGGCCATGACCCTTGGACTCAGGGCCGAAGCTATCCGGATCGTGGAGCCCGCCGCAGGCAGTGCCGGTGGCACGGTGCGGGTGGTCGAGCGTCTCGGCGACCGGACGCTGGTCCACGTGGCATTGCCCGACGGAACCATGCTCACTGCCGAGGATCGTGGTGATTCTGCAGTCCAGCCCGGCCAGGTTGCCGGCCTTGCCGTGGAGGGCAGTGCGGCGCATCTGTTTGCCGCCGACGGCACGGCGTACCACAGCGACGCGTTGTGACGGCGGACCATCCACCAACGCGCCGCTCCCCGACCTCGCATCGCTGGTCCGGCATTCTGTTCGTGGCGCCCTATCTGGCGACATTCGTGTTCATGCTCGTCGTGCCGCTGATCGTCGGCATCCGCCTTTCCATGACGCGCGGCGACCTGTTCGGCATCAAGGAGTTCGTTGGCCTGGACAATTTCGCCAGACTATTCGGCGATCCGGTGTTCCTGCAGACGGTGTGGAACACATTCTACTTCGTGCTGCTCACCGTGCCGGCCATGACACTGATCGGCCTGGCGCTGGCCCTGGTGCTCAACCACCAGACCCGCTGGGCGGCCATCCTGCGCGCGATCTTCTTCGCTTCCACCGTGCTGTCCGTCACCGTTGTCACGCTGATCTGGCGGCTGGTGCTGATTCCCGAAGGCGGACTTGCGGCAGTGATTGCCGGTGCGATCGGCCGTGAGCCGGTGGCGTTCCTGAGCGAGCAGGCACTGGCCATGCCCGCGGTGGCGGTGACGACGATCTGGTGGGGCATCGGCCTGCCAATGGTGCTGTTCCTGGCTGCACTCCAGCAGGTTCCGCGCGATCTCTACGAAGCGGCCGCTCTCGACAATGCCTCGCGCACGCGCATGCTGTTTTCGATCACCCTGCCCTCCATCCGGCGGACCATGGTGCTGGTGATCATCGTGGGGATCATCCTGCAGTTCCAGCTGTTCGGCCAGCCGCACCTGATGACGGGTGGTGGCCCGAACAATTCCACGCGCCCCGTGGTGCTGTTCATCTATGAGACCGGTTGGAAGCAGTGGCAGCTGGGCTATGCCGCCGCCGCATCGCAGGTGCTGTTCGCCATGATCGCAATTGCCGCCATGGCGCAGTATTACTTCTCTTCCAGGAAGGATGCTGCGTGAGCACGCTGGCCGCCAACCGCCCGCCGCGTATCGCCGTCGCGCTGGTGGTGATCGCCGCCATCGTGATGCTGACGCCAATGCTGTGGGTGCTGATCCTCAGCTTCAAGGACAATACGGCGCTGATGGCCGACACCAGCTCGGCATTCTTGCCGCCGTGGACCCTGGCCAATTTCCGGAGCATCGTCGGCGAAGGCCAGGTGTTCACCTGGCTGATGAACAGCGTGATCGTCTCGCTCGCCATGACGGCCGGTGTGCTGCTGCTGTCGTCACTGGCCGGCTACGGCTTCGCGCGCCTGCAGTTCCCGGGCCGCAAGGTGCTGTTCGTGATCGTGCTGCTGGGCCTGGCCATTCCGGAGCAGGCCGTGATCATCGGCCGCCACCAGATGTTCAGCGCCGCGGAGCTGCACAACACCCATGCCGCGCTGGTGCTGCCCGGTCTGTCAATGCCCTTCGGCGTGTTCCTGATGACGCAGTACTTCCGTGCCATCCCGAAGGAGCTCGACGAAGCGGCGATGCTCGACGGGGCATCACGGCTGCGGATCTTCTGGCGGATCCTGTTGCCGCTGAGCATTCCTGCGCAGGCAACGCTCGGCATCTTCACCTTCTTTCATGCGTGGAACGACTACTGGTGGCCGCTCATCAGCGCCACCGACAAGGACATGCTGACGCTCACGGTCGGCATCGCCGCGACGCAGATGAACTTCGCCCAGGCCGAAGGCCTTGGCTTCCTGATGGCGCAGGCCGTTTTTGCCGGCCTGCCCACGCTGCTGGTCTACCTGGTGTTCCAGAAGTACATCGTGCGCGCCGTCGCCGGAGCGGCCGGGCAATGAGGCGGCTGCTCGCGCTGGTGCCGCTGGCCATGCTGGCTGCCTGCGGCAGGTCGGACGGTCGCACGGAGATCGTCATCCAGCGCTTCTTCGGTGCCTGTCAGGCTGAATTTGGCACGCTGAGCGACCCCGGCAAGGCGGACGGCGAGTGCGGCATCATCACCGCAATGATCAACCAGTTCGAGGCCGCGAACCCCGACATCAGGGTGGTCGAGAACACGGTGTTCTGGCCCGGCTACGATCAACTGACCGCGCAGCTCGCCGCCAACGGGGCGCCCGACCTCGTCACCATGCACAGCTCGGCGATCCCCGACTACGACGCGCGCGGGCTGCTCGAGCCGCTCGATGATGCGTTGGCGGCGGTCGGCATCAGCCCCGACCAGTTCACCGCCGCCGCGCGCGCCGGCGTGACGGCCGAAGGGCGGACCATGGGCCTGCCGATCGACGTGTGGGCTCCGCTGTGGCATGTGAACATGAACCTGTTCCGCGAGGCGGGGCTGGTCGCCGACGGCAAGCCCGTGCTCCCCACCAGCCCAGAGGAGTTCTACGCCCAGGCAGCGCAGTTCAAGGAGCGCACGGGCAAGCCCTATCTCGTCCAGGTGACCAGCAAGGATTTCGCCGGACCGATGCGTGTCTTCTATGCCTGGATGATGCAACAGGGCGCACCACCATTCAAAGACGAGCGGCATTCGAATTTCGACAGCCCCGAAGGCCGGCGCGCCCTCGAGTTCATGAAGGAGCTGTACGAGCGAGGGCTCAGCGCAAGGAACCTCGACTACGCCGGGGCGGTGTCGACTTTCCTCAAGGGCGAAGGCGGCATCCTGGTCGACGGAACGTGGATGGTCGGCCAGTTCGATGCGGCTGCCGGCGACGCAGCCAGCCCGCTGTACCGCGGCTATGCCGTGCGCCCATTTCCTTTCCTGTTCCACGGTCGGCGCGTTTCGCTGGTGGATGGCCACAACTGGGTGATGCCGCGCAATGACAGGAGGACCGAGGCCGAGCGCGAGGCAGCGCAGCGGTTTCTGGCGTATTTCGCCGCCAATGATTTCCAGTGGGCCCGGACCGGCCATTTCCCGGCCTATCGCTCGATCATCGAAAGTGAGCAGTGGCAACAGCTGCCACACCGGGAGGATATCGCGTTGATCACCGAGATCGGCGAGCCCCTGCCCAGATTCGTCCGTCGCCAGTCGCCGATCGAGTTCATCGTCGGCGAAGAGGCCGCTGCGGCCTATACCGGCGCCAAGCCCATTGAGCGCGCGCTGATCGACATGCAGCGGCGGGCCGACGAGATCCTTCAAAGTTTCTGACCCCAAGGGAGTATCCGTGCAACAGGCCCGCGTGATCGCCGACCGTGATTTCATCATCGATTCACTGGACCGCCGGGTTTTCGGCGCCTTTGTCGAGCATCTTGGCCGCTGCGTGTATGGCGGCATTTACGAGCCCGGTCACGAGACTGCCGACGAGCACGGTTTCCGCGGTGACGTGCTGACACTCACGAAGGAGCTCGGCATCACCATCATGCGCTGGCCGGGCGGCAACTTCGTCTCCGGCTACGACTGGCGCGACGGTGTGGGACCCAGGGAGAGCCGCCCCGCGCGGCTGGATCTCGCGTGGTTCTCGACCGAGACCAACCAGTTCGGTACCAACGAGTTTGTCACCTGGTGCCGCAAGGCCGGCGTAGAGCCGATGCTGGCGATCAACCTCGGCTCGGCGGGACCGGATCAGGCGCGCCAGCTGGTCGAGTACTGCAACCATCCCGGTGGCACCGAATACTCGGATCTGAGGATCGCCCACGGCTTTCCAGAGCCGCACGACATACGCTTCTGGTGCCTGGGCAACGAGATGGATGGCCCCTGGCAGATCTGCCAGAAGAACGCGCAGGAGTACGGCCGTGCGGCACTTGAGGCCGCCAAGGTCATGCGCTGGACCTCGAAGGACCTGACCCTCGCCGCCTGCGGATCCTCTTATCGCGAGATGGCGACCTACGGCGCGTGGGAGTACGAAGTGCTCGACCACTGCTTCGATGCCGTGGACTTCATCTCGCTGCATCAGTACTTCCACAACCGCGACCAGGACATCGGCCGGTTCTTCACCCATGTCGACAAGCTCGACAGTTTCATCACCGAAGTCACCGCCATCGCAGACGCGGTCGCCGCGAAGCGTCGCAGCGGCAAGCGCATCATGCTGTCGATGGACGAATGGAATGTCTGGTACAAGGCGCGCACGCCGGAGGACCTGGCCAAACCCGGCTGGCCCGAGGCGCCGAAGCTGCTGGAAGAGGTGTACAACTTCGAGGATGCGCTGGTCGTGGGCGGGGCGCTGATCACGCTGATCAACCACGCTGATCGTGTGAAAACCGCCTGCCTGGCCCAGCTGGTCAACGTGATCGGCGCGATCATGACCGAAACCGGCGGGCCGGCCTGGCGCCAGACGATATTCCATCCCTTCGCCCAGGCTTCGCGGCTGGCCCGCGGCAATGTGCTGCGGCTGGTCACCGATTGCGGCACGTTCAGCGCCGGTGACTACAAGACTGCCCCACTGCTGCTGACCACCGTGGTCCACGATCCGCATAGCGGCGCGGTAGTGGTGTTCGCGCTCAACCGATCGCTGGAACCCATGGCCCTCTCGACCGAACTGCGCGGATTCAACGACCTGGTCATCACCGAAAGCTTCGAGTTGAAGCACGATGACTTGAAGGCCACCAACACCAGGAGTGCGCCCGACGCCGTTTCACCGGTGAAGCATCCCGCATGCAGAGCGTCAGGCGGGGGCCTCGAGGCCACGTTGAAGCCCCTGTCCTGGAACGTCTTCGCACTGAAGGCGGCGTGAGGGGACGCCACCGAGGCCTGCCAGCAAGTAGCCGGCCTCCCGGTCACAGTCGCCGGATCTTCTCCAGCGCCCGGCACAGGTGATACAGCGAGTCGAGCGTGGGCATGGCGATGCCCCGCTCGCGCGCTTCGCGCAACGCGACGGCAATGGTCTCTTCCAGTTCCAGCGCGCGGCCTGCCTCGAAGTCCTGCAGCGACGAGATCCGGTGCAGCGGCGCCGTGGTCTGCATGCCCTCATTCTTCCGCATCACTGCTGCCGCCGCCTCGGCTTCGGTGCCGCGACACATGGAGACGATCGGGAGGATGGAATCATCGCTGAGCTCGATGCCGCGCGCCTTTGCCAGCGCGCCCACCTCACGGACTACCCGCGCAATGAGCAACGCGCCGTCCGGATCAGTGACCAGCTTCCAGCTCAGGGCGCGGGTCGCCACCGCCATGGTCATGTAGCCTGCCCAGGCGCTGAACTTCGACCATTCGCGCCCCTCGATGTCGGCCACCGCCCTGGTACGTACGCCGGCCCCATTGATGGTCGCGGCAATGCCTTCCACCCGCGTGCTCTGGCTGCCATCGAGCTCACCGATGAGCGTCATGACATTGCGCGTGAAGAGCACCGAGCCATCCGGACGCAGCTCTCCACTGGCGTCGGCTAGCGCGCCGAGCACGGCTTCGCGCCCGAAGGCATCGATCAGCCGATCGTTCTTGAATGCGCCGTTCTGCAGCGACAGCACGGCATTGAATCTCACCTGATGCAGCTGGGCGAGCGCCTCGGCGGTGCCGAGCGTCTTCATGGCGACGATGAGAACACCGGCACGTCGCAGCTGCGAGGCGTCGGAGATTGCCGGTACGCGAATGCTGAAATCTTCCAGCCCCGTCAGGCGCAATCCGTTGGCGACAATCTGCTGTGCCCGGCACTCTCGCACCAGCATCGCGACGGAATGGCCGGCGCGTGCCAGATGGGCACCGAATATGGTGCCCATGGCCCCCGCGCCCAGGATGACGAACTCTGGTGCGTCTTTCAAACCGTGACGGAGTTGTTCAAGGCGGGGGCTGGGGCACTGGCGGCGCGATGGTAATGGAACTGAAGGAGATTGAGGGCGGTGAATACTGCCCCTGCGTTTCCATCTGCTGGCGCAGCAAGCGACTGGAAGCACGGTTCATGACCAGCTGCTGGTCGAGTGAATCCTGCAGGGTTTCCAGCTGCTGGCTGCTCAGGTGGGCCTTCGCGGTGTCGAGCAAGCGTCGGTTGCTCTCTACCTGTTGCTGGTATCGCTCCTCCATCATCTTTGCCTGCTCCTGCGGACTCGGTTGCCGGATGTTGCTGCTGGCCAGCCTCTGGAATTCTTCCCGCTGACGCTTCTGCTCGGCGATGTATGCATCTGTCAGTGGCCGCGACTGTTCGGCAGTCAATGGCATGCCGACACCCTCCAGTGCCCGACTCAGTTGAAGGACCTGCTGCCGCGCGGGGCGGGTCTGCTGGTAGTCCTGATACTGCGAGTAACGCAAACTGCCGAGCATGGACATCAGCGCGTCGTCATGGCGGCGTTGCATTTCGGAGCGGCGGCGGTTCACGTCCTCCATCGTCGCCGGATCCGGTGGCACACCGTTGAAGGTGGCGGCAGCCATGGAAAGGTCGGACTTCTCCAATTGGTTCTCGGCCATCAGGCTGAACAGCCGGTCGGCTTCTTCCGGAGTCAGTCCGAGTTCTTCGACGAGGCCCGGGTAATTCTGCGGGAGGCCCATGCGCGTCTGCGCCAGCCGCGCCTTGCGGTACTCCGGATCCTTCATCATCTCCTGCTGGTTGAAGATGGCCCTGGCCAGGTCTGCATTCTGCGTGGCCTGCGGGGCCGGCTTGTCACCCTCCGCCGTGGCGGATGGCTCAGGTTTTGCTGCAGCCGGTTGGCTTGCCAATATCTCGCCCGAAGCGGGTTGGTTCACTTGAACGACGGCACTGGCAGGTACCCACGGAGCTGGCTGGCTCCCGAGCAGTTGTGCACGCAACTCGGTCGTGACAACCCGCTCGGCACGCAACTCGCGCCACAGGTTCACAGCGACGACG
>DATKBK010000010.1:0-3238 GCA_035514045.1 Steroidobacteraceae bacterium
GCGCTTCCAAGTCGAGCTGCGCCAGATCATCGGCCCAGGCGCGCCGCTGGCCGGCAGGCCCCGCAGCCAGCGCCGCACCCACCGCACGCTGCAGCGACAATCGCAGCGCCTGCAGTTGCGCGGCCAGTCGCTCGTGGTCGAAGCCGCCCTCCACCAGCAGCGCCGGCAGATCCACCAGCAGGTCATCCACCTTGCGCGAGCTGAACTGCAGGCCGAAGAACTGCGCGGCCAGCTCCGGCAATTGATGCGCCTCGTCGAGGATCAGCGCATCGGCAGTGGGCAGCAGATCGCCGAAGCCCTCTTCCTTGAGCGCCAGATCGGCCAGCAGCAGATGGTGATTGACCACCACCACGTCCGCCTCACCGGCGCGGCGTCGGGCAGAAAATACGTGGCAGCGACTGTATTCGGCGCAGCGGCCCGCGCTGCAGTTGTCACGGGTGGAGGTGATGCGCTCGCGCAGTGGATGCCCGTCGGGCAGCTGCGGCAGTTCGGCCAGATCGCCTGCGGTCGTGACCTGCGCCCAGCGCGCCACGCCGGCCACCAGGTCGCGCGCACCGCCATCCAGCGGCAGTTCGCGCGGCAAACGCAACCAGCGCTCGCGGCACAGGTAGTTGGCGCGGCCTTTCAGCAACGCCACCGTGGCGGGTCGTCCCAGCGCACCGCCCAGCAGCGGCAGATCACGGTGGAACAACTGGTCCTGCAGCGTGCGCGTTCCAGTGGAGACGATGACTTTACGGCCGGAGAGCAACGCCGGAATCAGGTACGCGAAGGTCTTGCCGGTGCCGGTCCCCGCCTCGGTCACCAGCCAGCCGCGCCCTTCCAGTGCACCCGCCACGGCACGCGCCATCACCAGCTGGGACTGGCGCGCCCGAAAGCCGGGCAGGGTCCGGGCAAGCGGGCCGGCGGGCCCAAAAATCTCTTCAAGATCACGCATCTATGAGCTGGTATTAGACTTGATCGGGAAGTACAAAATCCGCTTGCGACGCCGATCATTGGCTAGGCAACCGCTTCGGAGGAATGGCGTTATACTTCCGAAGATTCACTGATCCATTTGCTGTCTCGCAAGGTAACCCAAATGGCGACCGCACCCAGCTCATTCAAACCGCTGTCCGAGATTTCGCCCGAGGTGGCCGACTGGGTCGCGGAAGTTGCGAAACTCACCACGCCGGAGCGCATCCACTGGTTCGACGGCAGCGCCGCCGAAACCGCCCGCCTCCGCAACGAACTGCAGGCACGCAAGGAACTGGCGCCGCTCAACGAAAAGACCTACCCCGACTGCTACCTCGCCCGCTCGCATCCCAGCGACGTGGCCCGGGTCGAACACCTCACATTCATCTGCACGACGGACATGGACGACGCCGGCCCCAACAACCACTGGATGGCGCCGGAAGACGCGCACATCAAGATGGACGCCCTCTTCAAGGGCTGCATGAAGGGCCGCACCCTGTATGTGGTGCCCTACTGCATGGGCCCGATCGATTCCCCCTACTCCCGCTGCGGCGTGGAGATCACCGACAGCGCCTATGTGGTGCTGAACATGCACATCATGACCCGCGCCGGCGGCGCAGCGCTGGAGCGCATCGCCGCCGAGGGCGGCAAGTTCGTCAAGGGCCTCCACTCCACCGGCGAGCTGGATCCGGACCGCCGCTTCATCATGCATTTTCCCAATGAACTCTCGATCAAGAGCTTCGGCTCCGGCTACGGCGGCAACGCCCTGCTGGGCAAGAAATGCCATGCACTGCGTATCGCCAGCTACCAGGCGCGCACCGAGGGCTGGCTGGCCGAGCACATGCTGATCGTGGGGCTGACCAGCCCGCAGGGCGAAACGCACTACGTGGCAGCGGCCTTCCCCAGCGCCTGCGGCAAAACCAATCTCGCGATGCTGATTCCGCCGGACTCCATGCCCGGCTGGAAGGTCACCACGGTGGGCGATGACATCTGCTGGATGCAGCCCGGTCCCGACGGACGGCTGTGGGCCATCAACCCGGAGGCCGGCTATTTCGGCGTGGCACCGGGTACCAGCCCCAAGACCAACAAGAACGCCTTCGACACCATCCGCAAGGACACGCTGTTCACCAACGTGGCCCTGACCGCCGACAATGAGCCCTGGTGGGAAGGCATGGGCAAGGGCACGCCCGCCACCGACTGGCAGGGCCGGCCCTACGATGCGAGCAACGGCCCGGCCGCGCATCCGAACTCCCGCTTCACCGTCAGTGCGCACTACAACCCCGCCTACTCCCGTGAAGCGGAGAATCCGAAGGGCGTGCCCCTGTCTGCCATCCTGTTCGGTGGCCGCCGCCGCGACGTGGCGCCGCTGATCTACCAGGCGCGCAGCTGGCGGCACGGCGTGCTGATCGGCGCCGGTGTGGCCTCCGAGACCACTGCTGCCGCCACCGGCGCGGTGGGGGTGGTACGTCGCGACTCCATGGCGATGAAACCGTTCTGCGGCTACAACTTCGGTGATTACTTCCAGCACTGGCTCAACATCGGCGCCAGGCTCAGCAACCCGCCGCAGATCTTCCACGTCAACTGGTTCCGGCAGGGTTCGGATGGCAAGTTCCTGTGGCCGGGCTTCGGCGACAACCTGCGGCCAATCGCCTGGGCGCTGGAGCGCGTTGCCGGCCGCGCTCCGGCCGAGGACACCGCCATCGGTTTCCTGCCGCGTCCCGGAGATATCAATACCCAGGGTCTGGACATCGCGCCCGGCGCGCTGGATGAACTGCTGTCGGTCAAGCCGGAAGCATGGCAGCAGGAAGTGACAGCCATCCGCGCCTACCTGGGCGAATACGGCGCGCGCACGCCCAAGGCGTTGTACGACGAGCTGAACGAGGTCGAGAAGCGGCTTTAGGGCTGCTCTTCGCAGATGTACCGTATGGTCTGCGGCGATTCCGCCTCCGGCACCTTGCCCAGCCCGATCATCCCCGTGCCCTTCAGCGTCATGCTGTCGCGGCGAACAAAGGCTTCCTCACCGTTGACCGAGGTGACGAAAGTCCCGTTGGTGCTCTGGTCGATCAGCAGGAACTTGCTGCGCGCCAGTTCGATGCGGGCATGGATGCGCGAGATCAGGTTGCCGCGGATGATCACGTCGTTCTCGTCGGCGCGGCCGATGGCAATCTGCGCGCGGCCCTCGTCCAGCACCAGCTCGCGGTCGGACAGCACCAGCCGCAGCCGCAGCGCCTTGCGGTCTGCCCCTGCGCCCATGTGGATCGAAGGCAGCATGCTGGTGATGTCATCGGTC
>DATKBK010000011.1:0-16686 GCA_035514045.1 Steroidobacteraceae bacterium
TCGATAAAGTGCACGCGCGTCGCTGTCACGCCGGCATTGAGTTCAGCGGTCACGCGCCACAGGGCCAGCGCGCGTCCGCTGAACTCAGGCGTTAGGCGACTGATCGTGAAAGACCTCGTTGTCCGGCGGGTGTGGATTGAAGGAGCTGAGTGCACGTGGCATACATTGTGTGAACCCGAGGCTCCAGGACTCATCACGGACGACCACGCGAATGGTGTCAGTAGAGTTAAAGAAGAGTCACTGCTCCGAACCCAAGACGAACTGAACAAATTGCTGGAAGCGTCGCGCGTTTGTCCAATGGCAGCGTTCTATCTTGAGACCGACACCGGAGATATTCTCAACGTCGACGCGTCTGACTGGGTGCAGAACGCCATTGCGTCTGGATCGTATAGATGGGTGAAACAGTGACTACACAGCTCATGGCGCGATGCAAGCCTGGCCGGCTTGAGCGGCTCGACACGCCAGGCCCACTAGGGCCTCCGCGCCGTGACGCCTAACCAGGCGTTGCAGCGAACGGCGGGACACATAAGGTGCTCGACCGCGGGCGGCCGAGCCAAGAGCGCACACGAGCGCTGGCGCGCCCGCGTGCTGAGACGTCAGCGCGCCGTCGCTGAACTTTGTAGTTGCGCGACTCTTGCGCTATCCGCTTTGCTCTTTAGCGTCAGCACCTACGTCTTTCCGGCCACTGCAACTCCCCAGGAACCAGCTGTCACCGACCTGAAGTCCCAGCTACTCGAGATGGGTCGAAAGGATCAGGAAATCCGAGAGCGCTTTGGCGTCCTATCGCCCACGCTGCTCCAGAGTCCTTCTCAGGAACTCACTGCAATGATCACGGAAACGTCACGTATTGACGCTGACAATCTGCGCGCTCTTGAGGAGATCATTACAAAGTACGGCTGGCCCCGATCACAGGATGTCGGCGTTGAAGCAAGTGGTGCCGCTTGGCTGATCCTGCAGCACTCTCCGCCGGAATATCAGGAGAAGTACCTTCCGCTTTTGAAGGCAGCGGTCTCCACCGGCAGAAGCGCCTGCCAAATGAGTCGCATAACAAATCGCTGCGGCGCTCGGGCGGCCGGTGGTACTTGGTATGCAGCGCGGCAGGCATCATGGATAAACTGCCCATGATCAGCCTTCTTTGAGTCCAAGGTAGCGCACGAAGGGAAGGAAGTCCTTGTCGTCAAAGAGGAGCGGAAGGTCGTGCTCGATGCAGTACGTTGCGATGAGAACGTCCACTGTCTTTCGGATCGTGATGCCGCGTGCCCTCAATGAGCGATAGTTTTCTGCGCTTCGAACGGCCATTTTCTGCCCAAGCATCTCAAGCACCGTCAGGGAAGTGAGAGTCTGCTTGGCTACCCTGTACTGATCATCGTCGCGAAAACCCTGGAGCACCTCGGCTAGAACGAGGTCGCCCACAGCCAAACGCGCGACGCCAAGCAGACCATCTAGTCGCTCGGCTCCCGGCGACTCGGTGCCGTTAAAGTAATCGATCCAGACGCTGGAATCGACGACGATCACCGCTCCATACTCCGAGATTCGCGGAGATCGCCCTCCCACTTCAGCTTGCCGCGAAGCTTCCGAATGTCAGCCTGCCGGTTCAATTGCACCAGTGTCTGAAGTCCCAGTTCGACTGCCTCCCGCTTGGTCTTGAGGCCGGTGGCCTTGAGAGCATTCTTCATAAGGACGTCATCAATTACGATGTTGGTTCGCATAGTACTTGCCAGTGTGTATTCGGATGTAATAGTGTACACAATAAGATTCCTCGCGTCACCCTGGTTGCACGTGGCACATATCAAGGCGTTGCAGCGATCCGGGACACATAAAGTGCTCGGCCGCGAGCGACCGAGCCCCGCGCGTGACTCGGCGCCGCGCGCCCGCGTGCTGATAGGTTGGCGTACTGTCGCTGAACTTGGTAGATAGACGCACTATGAAACGCATACGCCACGTCTTGGTCGCGGCTCTCAGCGTAATGGCACTAGCCGCGGCCGCAGCGCCTCCCGCATTGGTCAGCGCAGCCCGCGAGCAGACCATGAGCCGGGTCATTTACGACGGCACTTACGCCGGCATCGCTTATCCAATGGGCGACGTACCAGCCAACCGCGGTGTGTGTACGGACGTTATCATTCGCGCCTACAGAGCCGTCGGCATCGACCTCCAAGTCCTCGTTCACGAAGACATGCGAACAAACTTTGCGCTCTATCCGCGCATCTGGGGTCTCACAAAGCCTGACACCAACATCGACCACCGCCGCGTACCGAATCTCCAGAAGTTCCTTGAGCGTGCAGGCGCCGGAGTGAGAATCTCTCGCAATGAAGGCGACTATCTTGCGGGAGACATTGTTACGTGGATGCTTCCCGGCAATCTGCCGCACATAGGCATTGTCTCGGATCGGCGGCCTCCCAATGGCCGCCCGCTCATCATCCACAACATAGGTGCGGGACCCGTCGAGGATGACATCCTCTTCGAGTATCCGATAACGGGACACTATCGGTACAAGGTGCAGTAGTGTGTTCAACTACGCGTTGCAGCGGTCAGGAATCCAAGTCAAGGCCTGCGCAATGGCAACAACGAGACAGTTCCTGGTTCCGCCGGGAGTCGATATGAACGACCGCATTGCCAAAACCACGATGCTCATAAACCAGCCTATCGAAGAGGTGTTCGACGCCTTTGTTCGCCCCGAGAAGATCACGCGCTTCTGGTTGGAATCTACCAGCGCGCCGCTGGCCAGGGACGCGAAAGCCAACTGGCGCTTTATGGTGCCAGGTGCATCCGAAACCGTGGCAGTGACTGCGTTCGAACCTCCCCGTCTGATTGCGTTCGATTGGTCAGATGGCAAACATGTAGATCTGACCTTTGATATCTTCAAACCTCGAGTCACGCATATCACTGCGGAAGTATCTGGATTCGACGCAAAGGCGGGCATTGCCGACATTGTGAACGCCACGGAGGGTTTCACCATAGTCCTGTGCGATCTCAAGACCATGATGGAATCTGGTCGCTCCGCGAACCTGGTTCGAGACAAGGCCGAGTTGATTTCATCTTCCCGAAGTGAGACTGCGTAGTGCTTGACGCCCTGATAAATCATCGCGCCACGAATGGTGTGGAATTTCTTGCAGTCCTGAAAGCCCGCTTCGAAAAGAACAAGATGCGCCACAGGGGACTGGAATGGGACGAGGTCCAGGCGAAGCTCGTCGCCAGCCCAACCAGGCTGCGCTCACTCCACGAGATGGAAGCCACCGGCGGTGAGCCAGACGTGGTGGGCCGCGATGCCAAGTCAGGCGAGTTCCTGTTCTTCGACTGCTCAGCCGAAAGTCCGACCGGACGCCGCAGCGTCTGCTACGACCGCGAAGGACTCGAATCGCGGAAGGAACACCGGCCGGCGAACAATGCCCTGGATATGGCCGCCGGGATGGGCATCGCCATTCTGACCGAGGAGCAGTACCGGCTGCTGCAGACTCTCGGATCGTTCGACACCAAGACCTCAAGCTGGGTGAGCACACCCGCCGCAATCAGGAAACTCGGTGGCGCCCTGTTCTGCGATCGTCGCTATGGTCAGGTTTTCGTGTATCACAATGGCGCCCAGTCCTACTATGCCGCCCGGGGTTTCCGCGGCTGCCTGCGGGTGTAGCAATCCGGCTCAGTGCGTCGCGACGTTGTCGACACGCACGGGAATGCCGAGCAATCGCCCCAGCGGAGCGCGCGGCTTCAGCATGTCTTCCAGGGTGTACCGGTCGAGCGTGGCAAGGAAGTCACCGGTCGCCTCTGCCAGCAGCCCCTTGAGCCGGCAGGCCGGCGCAATCACGCAGCGTCCGCCGCCACTTTGCAGGCATGGCACCACACCCAGCTCGGCCTCCATCCCGCGCACCACTTCCCCGATGCGGATCGCGCCCGGCGCGCGCGCCAGTCGCACGCCGCCGCCCTTGCCACGCATCGTCTCCACGTAACCCAGCTCGGCCAGCCGCGCCACCACCTTCACCAGGTGATTGCGCGAGATGCCATAGGCGTTGCTGATCGAGGTGACGGTCTGAATCCGCTCCGGGGCGAGGCCCAGTGCAATCAGCGCGCGAAGGCCGAAGTCCGTGTACTGCGTGAGTTGCATGGTCGCGGGTGGGCCTATTTCCGCACGGAATCCCTCACCGGCATACCTTTGCGCAACAGCGCCGCCAGCTTCGGCTTGGTGTCGATGAGTATTTCGGTGATGGCCTGACGGTCGGCCGCGGACAGCGCGGTCGCGATGCCGGTGGTATCCCTGCCCTGCAGCACCTCGACGATCCGGGCATGCACATAGTCCAGCGCGTATGGCGGCAGGTTGTCGAACTGCTCCGAATAGATCACGAAGCTAAGCGGATAACGGAACAGCCGGGTCTGCAGATCCAGTTCGCGCAGGCTGCGACCCCGCGAGTCGCGCGGCCCGAGCTGCTGGAACCGGGCGGCGAAGCCACTGCTGCCGACCATGCGGTCCTTGAAAGCCACCGCATCCTGCATGAACAGCGCGCGCACCAATGGCTCCATCATCTGCTGGAGCCGCGCAGTGTCATTGGGGGAAATATCAGCCCAGCTGCGGATCGGTGTGGTGCGACCCGTGGAGCCTGCGCCATCGCCCTCGCGCTCCATCACGGTGCGTACCTTGTAATCGACGCGCGTGATCTGGTTCTGCAGCAAGGTCTGGTGCTCCAGCACGGTGAGCGCCACGACGTCACTCTGGTCGGTGAGGACGATCGAGGTGTCGAAATATCCGGCCAGGCTGGTCAGATCGAGGCGCGAGTCGCGCCGTTCGCGCAATCTCGCGCCGCCACGATCCTCACGCACCGGCAGGTTGCCCAGGTGGGTGGTGGTGCCGGTGCTGCCGGTCACGTACCAGCCACCCCAGCGCACATCCATCGGCGTTCGATCGTCGACATCCTGGGCGGCAATGATGGTCCGGCGATCCGCTGGATCATCAACCGGTGCCGACAGCACCATCACGCGCGGCACCCCGCCACCCGTCATCGAGAAGGTGTCATGGCAGGTCAGGCAGCGGCTGCCCTCGCGCTCGAACTCCGGCGGATAGTCGGAGCGGTTCTCGAAGCCGTAGAACACCGCCCCCTTCTCGCTGTCGATGGCGGTGAGCTCGATCAGCGGACTGTTCTGCACGAAACCGACATAGGTGTCGTCGTTGAAATAGACCGCGCGCGGCGTCTCGGGTGAGATCCGCTCGATCTGCAGGCTGGTGCGCGAGAACACCAGCAGCTGGGAGTCGACATCAATTTCCAGCGCTGCCAGCAGTGAGCGCAGGTAGCCGGTCTTTGGCTCCCACTGCAGTTTCCGCTCACCGCTGATGAGCTGCTGCTGCAGCCGCCAGACCCGGTTCTTGCGCGCGGGCCCTGAATAGGCCACTACCGGGTATTCCACATCGTAGCGGGTTGCGGTCGGGAGGATCTCGGAGTCGGCCTGCGCCGGACCGGCCACCAGCGTGAGCAGTGCCACCAGACCCGCCAGGCGCTTTAAGTGGTATTTCATATACCTATTATAGAACAACCGAACCGCGGGAAGTTCCGGACCAGGGCAGGAATTTTCGACCGGCGGCGACCTAGAACCGGACCAGCGCGGAGCCCCAGGTGAAGCCGCCGCCAAAGGCCTCGAGCAGCAGCAGGTCGCCGCGCTTGATACGGCCGTCGCGCACGCCGGTGTCCAGCGCCAGCGGCACCGAAGCCGCCGAGGTATTGCCATGCTCCTGCACGGTGATGATCACGCGCTCCAGGGGCAGGTCGAGCTTCTTCGCCACCGCCTGGATGATGCGGATATTGGCCTGGTGCGGCACCAGCCAGTTGATGGCGGACTTGTCAAGCCCGTTCTTCCGCAGCACTTCTTCCACCGAGTTGCCCAGCATGGTCACGGCAACCTTGAAAGTCTCGCGGCCTGCCATGCGGATCACCGCGCGGCCGCCGGATCCAGGCTCGTAGCCGCGCGACACCCCGCCGGTGCAGTACAGCAGCTTCTCGTGGCTGCCATCGGCATGCAGGTGGGTGGAAATGATGCCGGGCTCGTCGGAGGGCGCCAGCACCACCGCGCCCGCGCCGTCGGCGAACAGGATGGCCGTGGTGCGGTCGGTGAAATCTGTTATGCGGCTGAGGGTTTCAGCGCCAACCACCAGCACCCGCTGCGCTGAACCGGTACGCACGAACTTCTCGGCGATCGACAGCGCATAGATGAAGCCGCTGCACGCGGCCTCGATGCTGAATGCGGGCACACCCAGGCAGCCCAGCCGCGCCTGCAGCAGCGTGCCGCTGTTGGGAAACACCAGGTCCGGAGTCGCCGTGGCGAAGACGATCAGGTCGATGTCGGTGGGCGCAATGCCGGCCGCCTCGATGGCGCGGCGGGCGGCATGCTCGGCCAAGTCGACGGTGGTCTCGCCCTCGGCGGCGTAGCGGCGCTGGATGATGCCGGTACGCTCACGGATCCACTGGTCCGAGGTGTCCATGATCTTCTCGAGGTCGGTGTTATGCACCACCCTGGCGGGAAGATAGGACCCCGTGCCGATGATTCGGGCGGATTTCAATCCTGGTCGGCCGAATCCGCGCGCGGTTCGATCACGCGCTTGCCGCGATAGAAGCCATCCGCCGTGACGCGATGGCGCAGGTGCGTCTCGCCCGACTGCGGATCGACCGACAGCGCGGGCGTGGCCACGCGGTCATGGGAGCGGTGCATTCCGCGCTTGGAGGGCGTCTTGCGACTCTTCTGGACTGGCATTGCTCATTACTCCGTCAAATCAATTTTTCGATCGTCCCGCCAGCAGCTCGCCAAGGTTGGCGAACGGTCGCTGCACGTCTGCCTGCACGAGCTCATCGGCTCCCTGCACTGCTGCGGCAGGACATTGTCCCGCCGGGTGCATGGGCGCCGCGGGCAATGCCAGCAGCAATTCCTCTTCCACCAGATCGGCCAGCCGCAGGCGCCCTCCTGGCGCCAGCGCGGTCTCAAACTCCGGCGGCACCTGGTCCGCGTCGGCCTCGGACTCCAGCAGCGCCACGCGCGAGCCGCCTTCGGCAGACACCTGCATCGGGCCGAGGCAGCGCTGGCAGCGCAGGGTCAGCCGCGCACTCACCGCCACGTCAGCGACAACGCGTCCCTGCTCATGCGTCAGGGCCACACTGCCTTGCACCGTTCCCTCGCTCCCGGCCAGCATCGGCGCCAGGCGCGCCAGCTGCCCGACGGGTATATCCAGTTCCACACGCCTGTGCTCATCGGCAAGAACCGCGACAGGCCACAGTTTCGAGCCGTCCTCGGACATGGGGCGCGTATCATAGGTAGGCCCCCTTGAGGGCGCAAGTTCCTGTTTAGACAGGCTCATGACACCCCTGCCCCCCATCATCCTCGCCTCCACTTCGCCGCATCGCCGCCTGCTGCTGGAGCGGCTGGGCGTGCCGTTCACGGTGCTGGCCCCTGGCGTGGCCGAGACTTCCCTTCCGGGTGAGACCCCGCAGGCGCGGGCCCTGCGGCTGGCGCGCGACAAGGCAGCCGCCGTTGCAATGCAGCATCCCACTGCCATCGTGATCGGCAGCGATCAGGTGGCCAGCCTGGGCGGCGAGCGCGCCGCGATGGTGCTGCACAAGCCGGGTGACCGCGCCACCTGTCGCGGGCAGCTGGCCGCGATGTCCGGCCAGGTGGCGCATTTCGACACGGCGGTGGTGCTGCGCCATGGCGGGGTGGAGCTTGCGCACACTGAACCCACCCTGGTGCACTTCAGGGAGCTGACGCCGGCCCAGATCGAGCACTACATGGAACGCGAGCCGGCCTTCGACTGCGCCGGCGGATTCAAGTGCGAGGGCCTCGGCGTGACCCTTTTCCAGTCGGTCGAGACGCGCGACCCGACGGCACTGGTCGGCCTGCCGCTGATCTGGGTGTGCGCGGCGCTGCGCGAACTGGGCGTGAGGGTCTGACCGCCTTGGCGCTGACGATGTTGTCGCTGGCCACGCCCGGACGAGTGGCACCGGCAGGTTTGATCCGGCCTGCACCGGCCAGTGCTTCCATCGCGGCATGGAGTTCGGGCGGCAGGGGCGCGCTCACGCTCAGGGTGACGTGTCGTTCGGGATCCTCGAAGCTGACGCTGTGCGCATGCAGGAACAGACGCCGCAGCGCGAACCGGCGCAGCTGCGTGTTGAACTCGGCATCGCCGTACTTCTCGTCCCCGGCCACGGGATGGCCGGCATAGGCCGCATGCACGCGGATCTGGTGGGTGCGTCCGGTGAGCAACCGCACCTCGAGCAGCGTGGCAAGGTTGCCGAAGAACTGCACTACGCTGAACTCGCTCGCAGCTTCCTTGCCACCGGGCGCGACCTTCACGGTGCGCTCGCCGCCGACCCGGGTGTGGGTGGCCAGCGGGGCATCGATGCGCTTCTTGCCCAGCTCCCATTTACCGCGCACCAGCACCAGGTAACGCTTGTCGAAGCCGCCCTCTTCGCCCGCAGTTTCTTCACGCAGCAGCGCATGCAGGCTGCGCAGTGTTGAACGCTTGCGCGCCACGAGCAGGCAGCCGCTGGTGTCACGATCCAGCCGGTGCACCAGCTCCAGGGTTTCTGCGGGGCGCGAGGCACGCCGCGCCTCGATCACACCGGCGCTGACGCCGCTGCCGCCATGCACGGCGACTCCGGCCGGCTTGTTGATCACCAGCAGGCGCGGATCCTGGTGAATGATGGCGGCCTCGATCTGTTCGGACAGGCGCGGGGATACCCGCTGCGTGACGCCTCCGAGGGTCGGTGGCGCCTCAAGCAGCACCGGTGGCAGCCGCAGCACATCACCCTCAGCCACCCGCGCCGCACCATCCACGCGCTTGCCGTTGAGCCGCACCTCGCCCTTGCGCAGCAGCCGGAACAGCCGCGTATGCGGCACGCCCGCCAGCAGGCGCGCGAGCACCTTGTCCACCCGCGAACCAGCGTCTTCCGCGCCTACGGTCTCGTGTCGCACCGCGCTACGCGCAGCAGGCTTTGCCTCGCCAGTCGCGGTGGGCGCTGGTGCGCGTTCGCCCGTTTCCTGTTGCTTCAATCCCTAACGCCTTGTTTTTCAAGCAACTTGAAGTATACTTCGCTTCACGTGCCCCCACCGCGACGGTTGACGGCGTTCCCCAACGCCCCACCGCAACGAGCGGCACGGAACATTGCGGCGGACAGCGTCGCATCATCGTGGCAGACCACAAGGGCTCTTCAGGTTCCCCATCACAAGGGTGAGCTGGAGCTTCCGCAAGGTCGGCAGCAGTACCTAAGGATTGCGCACGCTTTCGTAGTCAGAGACGAGGGCGGGTTTTTAAAGATAGTGCACGCAACAATCCAGCGTTTGATGGCCAGCCTGCTGGCCATTCTGGACGCATTCTTCTGCCTCCCCCGGCTCGATCACGCGCCCGCATTCGCGCGTGCGCCCTCGCGGCCTGTCACTCCCAAGCTTTTGAGTGAAATTCATGAAACGCATGCTCGTCAACGCTACGCAGCAGGAAGAACTGCGCGTGGCCCTGGTCGATGGCCAGAAACTGTACGACCTTTCGATCGACATCCCTTCGCGGGAACAGAAAAAAGCCAATATCTATAAAGCGCGGATTGCGCGCATCGAGCCCTCGCTCGAAGCGGCTTTTGTCGATTACGGCGCCGAGCGCCATGGCTTCCTGCCGCTGAAGGAAGTGTCCCGGGAATTCTTCCGCGATGGTCAGGCCCAGGGCAACCGGGGCATGCGCGAGCTGCTTTCCGAAGGCCAGGAAATCATCGTCCAGGTCGAGAAGGAAGAGCGCGGCAACAAGGGCGCAGCCCTCACCACCTTCATGAGCCTGGCCGGGCGTTTCCTGGTGCTGATGCCGAACAATCCCCGGGCCGGCGGCGTCTCGCGCCGCATCGAGGGCGAGGATCGCGACCAGCTGCGCGATGCCATGGACCAGCTGAATATTCCCGACGGCATGGGCGCCATCATCCGCACCGCGGGTGTTGGCCGGTCGGTCGAAGAGCTGCAGTGGGACCTGGACAACCTCAAGACGCAGTGGGATGCCATTGCGGAAGGGATCAAGTCGCGGCCGGCGCCCTTCCTGGTGTACCAGGAGAGCGATGCGGTCACCCGCACGCTGCGTGATTACCTCTCGGAGGACATCGGCGAGATCCAGGTGGACGACCCGGCGGCCTACGCGAAGGCGCAGGAGTACATGCAGCGCTTCATGCCGCCCGAGGCCCAGCGCAGGCTGAAGTTCTATCAGGAAGAAGTGCCGCTGTTCACCCGCTTCCAGATCGAGAACCAGATCGAGTCGGCGTACGCGCACAAGGTGCAGCTGCCCTCCGGCGGCAGCATCGTGATCGACTACACCGAGGCGCTGGTGTCCATCGACATCAACTCGGCGCGCGCCACCCGTGGCAGCGACATCGAGACCACCGCGCTCAACACCAACCTCGAGGCGGCCGACGAGATCGCCCGCCAGCTGCGCATCCGCGATGCCGGCGGCCTGATCGTGATCGACTTCATCGACATGGAATCCTCGAAGAACCAGCGTGAGGTCGAAGACCGGCTGCGTGATGCCGTGCGCCAGGACCGCGCCCGCATCCAGATCGGGCGCCTGTCGCGCTTCGGCCTGCTCGAGATGTCGCGCCAGCGGCTGCGCCCCTCGCTTGGAGAATCCAGCCACATCGCCTGCCCGCGCTGCGCAGGGCTGGGCAATATCCGCAGCGTGGAGTCGATGGCGCTGGCCATCCTGCGCCTGGCCGGCGAGGACGCGCGCAAGGATCGCACCGGCCGCCTGATCATCCAGGTACCCATCAATGTCGCCACCTACCTGATGAACGAGAAGCGCGCCGCGCTGTTCGACATCGAAGAGAAATGCGGCGTCAATGTGATGCTGGTGCCGAATCCGAATATCGAGACGCCGGAGTTTTCGATCCACCGCCTGCGCAGCGACGAGATGGGCCTGCCGGAAAACGCGCAGACCTCGTACAAGGTGCCAGTGCCGCCCGAATCGCCGGATGTCGCCGCCATGCAGGCGAAGCGGCCCGCGGCGGCAGTGGCCGCGGTAACCACCATCATCCCGACGGCTCCCGCGCCTGCTGCACCGGAGCCGCCCCCGCCGCCCCCGCCAGCACCGCCGCCGCGCAAGGGGCTGTTCGGTGCACTCAAGACCATGCTGTTTGGCGATGACGTCGCAGCCAACGACGTTCCGGCCGCACGCAAGGAACCCGGCCGTGGCGGCGAACGCAAGAGCAGCAGCGGCAGTGGGGCGCGCGACCAGCAGCGTGGCGGTCGTGACCGTGACCGTGACCGCCCCCGCCGTGGACGCAGTGACCGCGACCGCGGTGGTGAGCGCCCCGCCGCCGAGCGCAGTGGCGAACGCAAGGACCAGGACGCCGGCCGCGCGCCGGGACGCGATAAGGAGCGTGGCCGCGAGGAGCCACGCCGCGCGCAGGGCCAGGGCCAGGGCGGCAACCAGCCGCCGCGTGGCGAGCAGCAGCAGCGGCCCCGGCGCGAGGCGCAACCGCCGCGCGAGCAGGCACAGCAGCAACTACCGATGCGCGCCGCCGAGCCGCCGCAGGTGCGTAGCGAAGGCGCTGCGCCTTTGGATGCCTCCGCCGCCGACGGCGGTGGCAATGGTGGGCCGGGTCGTTCACGCCGCGGCGGGCGTCGCCGTCGTGGCCGTGGCGGCCGTGGCGGTGAAGGCGCCGCCCTGCCCGCTTCCGGCGGCAGCAATCTGAATGGCAATGACGGCTGGGCGGATGGCCCCGCGGCGGGCGGCAATGAATTCCAGCACGATGATGCGCCGCCGCCGCCGCGCGCCGAGCCGCGCTTCGAACCGCATCCGCAAACCGGCACCGATCTGCGCCCGGATCGGGATGCCGAGCCACGCGCACCCAGCCCACCGCCGGTCCTGACCGCGCCCCCGCCCCCGCCCCCGCCGGAGCGTCCGGCCGTGGTGTGGTCGTCGGCAGCTACCGATTCGTCGGGCGGTGGCGATCGCAGCCAGCGCGAGGAGTGACGCCTGTGTTCCCCGATCCCCGGGGGACGATTGGCGGCCCCGGTCCCCGCCCGGGCAGGCCCATGGGTCTGCTGGGGCGCATCGTCACGGCGCTGGTCACGCTCGGCGTCGTGGTGGTGGGACTGATGTTCTCGGTGGTGATCTTCGCCGTTGCGCTGGTGCTCGGCATCGGCGTGTTCGG
Source organism: Steroidobacteraceae bacterium (assembly GCA_035514045.1). Lineage (GTDB taxonomy): Bacteria > Pseudomonadota > Gammaproteobacteria > Steroidobacterales > Steroidobacteraceae > ZC4RG30. The sequence goes on from DATKBK010000011.1 coordinate 12,144, forward strand.
CTGGCTGTGGTGGAAGATGCGCCGCGCACTCAAGCAGGCGCGTGAGGACCCACGCTTCCAGCAGTTCCGCGACGCCGCCAACGACGGCAACGGGCCGCGCGGCGAGATCATCGAGGGTGAAGTCATCCGCGAGGAGTGGAAGGACGGCCCGGACGGGCGCGGCTGATTTCTGCCAGCACGCGGATTCCCCGGGCAGACGAACAGGATCTTTACGACTGCTGCGGTGGCGACTGGCCGTCGTAGGTGGTCAGCTCGCCGTACAGATCCGGCCGCCGGTCGCGGAATACGAACCAGTTGTCGCGCTGCTCGGCCAGTTCGGCCAGGTCGAACTGGGCCAGCAGCACGGTTTCGGCGTGCTCGTCGGCCTCGGCCACCTTTGCACCCAGGGCATCGGCGATGAATGAGGAACCATAGAAACGGATGAACAGTTCGTCCGGCGACTGCAGCGATCGCTCCACGCCGATGCGATTGGAAGCCACCAACGGCATCAGGTTCGCCGCCGCATGCCCCTGCTGGGTGCGCTGCCAGTGCTCGCGCGAATTCACCGGCGGCGCGGGCGGCGGCTCGGTGCCGATGGCGGTGGGGTAGAGCAGCAGCTCCGCGCCCTGCAGCGCCATGGCGCGCGCGCATTCGGGGAACCACTGGTCCCAGCAGATGCCCACGCCCAGCCGCCCGAAGCGCGTATCCCACACCTTGAAGCCGGTATCGCCAGGTGCGAAGTAGGTCTTCTCCTGGTAGCCGGGACCGTTGGGGATATGCGCCTTGCGATAGGTGCCCAGCACTTCACCGCCGGCATCGATGATTGCCACGGTGTTGAAGCAACTGTGCCCGGCGCGCTCGAAGAAGCTCACCGGCAACACCACCTCCAGCTCGCGCGCCAGCTGCGCCATGCGTCGCACCGCCGGGTTCTGCGTCAGCGTGGTGGCCAGGCGCAGATGCCGCGAGTCCTGCTCGATGCAGAAATACGGCGTCTCGAACAATTCCTGCAGCAGGATCACCTGCGCCCCCTCGCCCGCCGCGCGCCGTACCAGCGCCTCGGCCCGGGCAATATTGGCGTCGCGGTCCCAGCCGCAGGCGAACTGCGTGGCGGCAACCACAAGCTGGCGCGGCCCGCGCCGCAGGTGCGCAGGTTCAGGCGTCTGTCGAAGGGTCATGGCTCACGGTATCATGCCGAATCGTGAGCAAAACACTGGCTGGATACTGGCGGCGCTATCGCACGCTGCCCACATTGCAACGGGAGCTGGTCACCCTGGGCCTGATGCTGCTGTTCGCCCTCACGGTGCTGCCGCTGGTGATCTTCCTCGCGGGCCAGTACTTCCTCGGCGACTACATCCGGGACCCGTCCGGCACCCCCACGGGAGGCTTCGGCGCCCTGTGGGTGGACTACCTCAGGGGCATCTTCCGCGGCTCGTTCGGCTACTGGCTGGTGCTGCTGGGCCCCTGGCTGCTGCTGCTGGCCGGGCGTGGCCTGGTGAGCCTGGCGCGGCGCGAGCGGGCTGGGAGGGTCCATCGGCAGACCCCCTAAACCTGACACAAATCAACTACTTGCTTGACGCAGCGCTCAAAAGAACCAATCATAGTCAAATGGGCCGTGACGCTGATCTTCCCGACCAACAACCGGAGCTGAAGGACACCGCGCGCATCGACCGCCGCCGGACCATCCTGGCGCAGGTCGAAGCCGCGCTGCTGGCAGACAAGCTTTCTCTGGATGAAGTGAAGAAGAAGGCGAAGGGAACTGATCCTTACAACAAGGGTGCACCCCTGAAGCTGTCGGACTCCACCGGTGTCTGGAGAGTCAAGCGCCCGGGCTAGGCCGAAAAACGCCTCCGCGTCATCTGACCGGGGCTAGGCGGGCCAGTAATTCCGTCCCACCAGCAGCACCGCAACCAGCAGGGCAACGCCGGCGGGCAATCGCCAGGCCGTGAGCCGAAGCTGTCCCCAGAAGGCGGCTACAGAAGTGGCCGTGAGCAAGACTGCCCAGGCAATTGCCTGCAGCAAGGGCCGAAATTCGCCTGACAGCCGTTCATGGAACTCCGGAAGCAGCAGGAACACCAACAATGTCATGATCAAGCCGGCGAGCAAGGCCACCGAGGAACCCATGACTATTCCAAACAGCGCTGCCAGTGGTTGCACAACCCGGTGCCTCATCCCAGACTTGACGCCATGACTGTAACCGAACTTACGCGGCGTGCGCGCCGCCCGCTGGGCACGGTCGCGCTGTCGGCCCTGCTGGTACTTTCACTGGTCGGTGCCGGCTCCACCGGCGCCCCCGCCGGACAGGCGCCGACACTGCTGCCCGAAGGCGCGTTGGCCCCCAACGAACAGCACGTCCGCACCGCCAGGCGCATCGCCACCCAGCTCGAGGCGGCCCACTATCGCCGCGCCACGATCGACGATCGCATGTCGCCGGAAATCTACCAGCGCTATCTTGATTCGCTCGACGGCCAGCGCAGCTACTTCCTGGCCAGCGACATCGCCGAGTTCGACCAGTGGAAGCTGCAGTTCGACGACATGATCCGGAGCGGCAATGTCGAGCCGGCCTTCCTGATGTACGCACGGCTGCAGCAGCGCAATCGCGAGCGCATCGCGCACGCGCTGGCGCTGTTGTCGACCGAGCCGAACTTCACACTGAACGAGTCCTACGATTTTGATCGCGAGAAGGCCCCCTGGCCCGCCTCGGCTGCCGAACTGGACGAGCTCTGGCGCAAGCGCGTGAAGAGCGATGCGCTGTCGCTGGCGCTGACCGGCAAGCCCTGGACCGAGAACACCGAGACCCTGCGCAAGCGCTACGAGCGCGTGCTCAAGCGTGCCGAGCAGGTGACCTCGAACGAGGTGTTCGAGAACCTGATGAACGCCTACACACGCACCTTCGACCCGCACTCGAGCTATTTTTCGGCGCGCAGTTCGGAGGAGTACCGCATCGAGATGAGCCTCTCGTACGAGGGCATCGGTGCCACGCTGCAGTCCGAGGACGATTACGCCAGCATCGTGAACCTGCTGCCGGGCGGCCCGGCCGCTGCTGCCGGCACGCTGGGCATCAACGATCGCATCGTGGCCATCGCGCAGGGCAAGGAAGACTTCGAGGAAGTGATCGGCTGGCGCCTCGATGATGTAGTGGACCTGATCCGCGGCAAGGGCGGCACGATGGTGCGCCTGCAGGTGCTGCCGGCAGGCGCCGCGCCTGGTTCACCGGAAAAAATCATCGAGCTCACCCGTGGCAAGGTCACGCTGGAGGGCAAGGCCTCGAAGAAGGAGCGCCTGAAGGTCACGCGCAACGGCAAGCCGGTGAACATCGGCGTGATCAGCGTGCCCGCCTTCTATCGCGATGCCGACGCCGAGGCGAGCGGCGACAAGGAATTCCGCAGCACCACGCGCGACGTGGCGAGCCTGTTGGCCGAACTGCGCAAGGAAGGTCCGGTGGATGCCCTCGTCCTCGATCTGCGCAACGACGGCGGCGGCTTCCTGCCCGAGGCCATCGAGCTCACCGGACTGTTCATCGACCGTGGTCCCGTGGTGCAGCTGAAGGACTACACTGGCCGGGTCGAGGTTCTCGAAGACCGCGACACCGGCGCTGCCTACGATGGTCCGTTGGTGGTGCTGATCAACCGCTACAGCGCTTCAGCGTCGGAGATCTTTGCCGGCGCCATCCAGGACTATGGTCGCGGCTATGTGATCGGCCAGCGCAGCTTCGGCAAGGGCACGGTGCAGAACCTGATCCCGCTCGACCGCTGGAGCAACGCGCCGGTCGATGGCCAGCTCACCGTCACCATCGGCAAGTTCTATCGGGTCACCGGCGAGAGCACCCAGCATCGCGGCGTGGAGCCGGACATCGTGCTGCCCTCGTCCATCGACATGGAAGAAGTCGGCGAGAGCGCGCTGGAGGCCGCCCTGCCCTGGGATCGCATCGCGCCAGCTGGCTTCCGTCGCATCGGCCTGCCGGCCCGGATGCCCAGCGCGCTGGAACTGGAAAAGGTCGAAGCTGCACGCGCGGCAAACGATCCTGACTACCGCTGGCTGGTCGAAAGCATCGCGGTCAACGAGCGGCTGCGCGGCGAACAAAGCCTGTCACTGAATCTGGCTGCGCGCAAGATCGAGCGCGAGCAGCTGGATGCCGACCGGCTCAAGCGCGAAAACACGCGCCGCGCGGCGTTGGGCAAGAAGCCGTTCGCCAACCTCGAGGAGCTGGAAAAGAGCGATGAGGTCAGCGGCGAAAAGGCCCCGGACATCCTGCTCAACCGCACTGCCGAGATCGTGGGTGACCTGGTGAGCGGCCTGCCCGACAATGGGCCACCGCGGACGCTGGCGCGCAAGCCGGCTGCGGGCACCACGCCGCAGGTCGACTAGCCAGTCCGAGGCCAACGTTATTCGCGCGGGGGATTACTCTTCCGCGCCGTGAAAGAGCTCGGACAGGCTCCACAGGTCCTGGCCCAGCAGATCCCAGTTCATCTGCTCGCCGCGCGTGAGCGCGCTGCGCAATGCCTTCTTGACCGAATCCTCGCCTGGCACCGTATGTCCCGGCACCCGGTACTGCACCTGCGAGGCC
>DATKBK010000012.1:0-18795 GCA_035514045.1 Steroidobacteraceae bacterium
CCTGCAGTCGTGAGCTTCGCGCGATGGCCACCCCGATCAAAGACCTGGACGCCCAGATCCTTTTCGAGCTTGCCGATGCTGTACGAAAGCGTCGAGGCGCTGCGATGCAGTTCCTCCCCGGCGGCGCTGAAGCTGCCCCGCCGGGCGATGGCATCCAGTACCTGCAGCGCCTCGAGCGAGATTCTGAGCATCGAAAATTTCGAACGAGTTGGTTGGTCGATTGCCCGCTGCGCCGGATTCTGCGCGCGGAGTATTGGCAGCGTCAATCCGACACAAGGAGAGCTGTCATGATCCGGAATTCCCGGCGGTACTGGGTGGCTACGGCCACTGCGATGGTCCTGCTGCAGGCTGCGCCCGCAGCCCAGCCGCAGCAGGTGGAACGGGCGCAGGTGACGCTGAGTCCCTGGGGCCCGCAGGATGAGATCGGCCGGCTGAACCTGATGACGCCGCAAAGCCGTGCAGAGATCCTCGCCCGCATCGACGGCGGCGCGGTCTATGACCTGTCGGTGGAATACTTCATCGGCATGCCTGGCTGGCACGCCGCCGGCGATCCGCAGTACCAGATCTGGATGACGCATACGCCGCGCGGCACCGCGATCGACGATCCACTGGGCGTCGGGCAAAAGCAGAACGCACATGTCGGCTATACGGGATCCGCCATCTCGATGTACTCCCATACCGGCACGCACATCGACGCCCTGAACCACTTCGGACTGGATGGACGGATCTGGAACGGCTTCGAGGCGGATCTTCACCTGGGCGATCGGGGCTGGACGCGCACCGGCGCCGAGACGATTCCACCAATCATCGCGCGCGGCGTGCTGCTGGATGTGGCGGCTGCGCTGGGCGTGGAGATGCTGCCCTCCGGTTATCGCATCCGGCGCGGGGACATCGAGCGCACGCTGCAAAAGCAGCAGATGCAGTTGCGCGCCGGGGATGTAGTGCTGATCCGCACCGGGCGCATGAAGCAGTACGACAACGCGCAGGCCTACGTGGCGTCACCGCCCGGCCTGACCCTGGAGGCCGCACGCTTCCTTGTCGAGGAGGGCGGGGCAATGACAGTGGGGGCGGACAATCTCAGCTTCGAGACCTTCCCCTCGGAAGTGGCGGGCAACTACATCCCGGTGCACACCTACCTGCTGGCACAGCAGGGCGCGCACATCCTGGAGCTGGTGAATCTGGAGGAGATTGCCAGGGACCGGGTCCACGAGTTCGCATTCATCGCGGCCTCGCTGAAGCTGCGCGGCGCCGATGCGGCACCGCTGCGACCGATCGCGCTGCCGCTGCGGCAGGGCGTGCGCTAGACCGAAGGAACGCCTGCCGCACCCACCGGTGCGGCAGGTTTGCGAGAGGCCAGCGCCTCCGCCAGCTGCTCCGGCGATTCCGGCCCGCGACGCAGCGCATCCCAATAGACCGCGATATAGCTTTTATCCACTGGCGCACCGCTGGCCACGATCTGTGGTTCCAGCAGCCGGTGCAGCTTCTGCAGGTTGTACCAGGGCACGGTGGGATACACGTGATGCCCGATGTGCCAGTTGATGTTGTTCCAGAAGAACGAGTTCACCGGGTTCGAGATCACCGTGCGGGTGCCGGCCATCTGGCCCGCATCCCAGGGCGCGCCATAGTGCTCGGCGATGAAGCGCATTGAATTGAGCAGCGACAGCACCAGCACCGGATACAGCCACACTTCCAGCGCCTTGCCCAGCATGCCCTGCTCGGCCGCCCACGACAGCACCAGCCAGTACACCGTGGTCTTCAGCGCCAGCTCGAACAGCTGGATCGCCCACAGCCGCGGACCGAAACGCTGGAACGGATAAATGAAGTTGAAGTGGATGAAGCTCAGCACGCCGCCGATCAGCGCATAGGCATAGAACAGCAGGAAGTCGGCGAAGCCGCGCTTGCCCATCGTGAAGGCATCCGGATCGCGCGGGCTGCGGTTGAACTTGTGATGCTCGATGTGATCCTCGCGGAAGCCCACGAAGGTGGCGAAGATCGGCAGCATGCACAGGATGCCGAAGGCCCAGTTCGCCGCCTTGCGGCGGAACAGCGTGTAGTGCAGCGCGTCATGCATGAAGGTGACCATGCCCATCCACAGGTAGCCCAGCGCGATGTACACGGGCACCAGCGTCCAGGCCGAGGTGGAGTTCCAGGCCACCCAGGTCAGCCACACCATCAGCCCCAGGAACAGGGGGATCTTGGTGAGGTTGGGCAGCAGGCGGAAACGGCGCAGCTCGTCCAGATCGGTCCGGGACAACTGCATGGGGGCGGGGCGGGACATCGGTGGTGTTGACCTGTCTATGTGACCGCAGGAAGGTGGGCGGACCTTAACATGCTGCCCCGGAGCGGAAAATGACCGGCCTCCCGATCAGGGGATTCCCCCTGGGTGCGGCAACGCGTCAGGAGCCTCCCGCTCCCCCGGCGGGCATGTGACGCGTATGATCGGCCCCCACCAAGGAGAGGGGCCCGCCATGACCATCCGCCGCACGCTCTGCTGCACATTGCTCGCGCTGCTGGCTGCGCCAGCCCTGGCGCAGAATGCAAGAACCGTCATCGCCGATGCCACCAGGGCCATGGGCCTAGACGGCGTGACCTCGCTGTACTTCTACGGCTCCGGCGCCACCTACAGCCTTGGCCAGAACAACAACGCCAATGGACCCTGGCCCAAGACCCCGCTCAACGAGTACACGCGTGCGATCAACTTCGCCACCGGCGCCACCCGCGCCACGTGGACCACCTTCGCCACGCCGGTGACCGGCGGCGTGGCGGCGCTGAACAGCAACGGGCAGCAAAGCGCCACCGCCACCTCGCCCTGGGCGCAGCAGCTGGAGCTGTGGATCACGCCATGGGGCTTCCTCAAGGGCGCCGAGGCCAATGGTGCCACCGCGCAGCGGCGCACGGTGAACGGCAAGCGCTACCAGGTGCTGAGCTGGGATACGCCGACCAAGTCGCCCGGCGGCAAGTCCTACCGCATGGTCGGTTACCTCAATGCCGACAATCTGGTCGAGAAGGTAGAGACCTGGCTTGATCATGCGGTGTTCGGCGACATGCATGTGGAAGCCGAGTACACCTTCTATCGCGACAGCAACGGCCTGAAGTATCCGAGCGAGATGGTGCAGAAGCGCGCCGGCTGGCCGCTGTTCGACCTGCAGGTGCTCGGTGCCTTCGCCAATCCGGCCAAGCTCGCGCAGCTGATTCCCCCGCCCGCCGCGCCCGCCGCCGGCCGGGGCGCTGGTCCCGGTGGTCCACCCGCGGGTGGTGGTGGCCCGCCGGCTGCTGCTGCGATCACCTCGGCGAAGCTCGCCGATGGCGTGTATCACATCAAGAGCGCCTACAACTCGCTGGCGGTGGAGTTTGCCGATCACGTGGTGCTGTTCGAGCCGGGCCCGCAGAACGAGGCGCGCGCGCTGGCCGGCATCGCCGAGGTGAAGCGGCTGTTCCCGAACAAGCCCATCCGCTATGGCGTGCCCACGCATCATCACACCGATCACACCGGCGGCATCGCCGCGGTGCCCGCCGAGGGCATCACCATCGTCACGCCCGAAGTGAACAAGGCCTTCTTCGAGAAGGCGCTGGGCACGCCGCGCACGCTGGCACCGGATGCGCTGTCGAAGTCCGGCAAGAAGGTCAAGGTCGAGGGCTTCAAGGGCGACAAGCATGTGTTCCAGGATGCAACCCGCACCCTCGAGATTCACGTGATCAAGGGACTGCCGCATGTCGATGGCATGGTGGTGGCCTGGCTGCCGCGCGAGAAGATCCTGGCCTATGCCGACATGTTCAACTGGCCGCCGGCGGCGACGCCCGTGGCCGATCCGCCGGTGATTGGCACCATGGTGTTCCTGCAGAACATCGAGCGGCTGGGGTTTGATCCGACGGGGATCCTGTCGATCCACACCATGAACCCCGACCGGCTGGTCACGGTGCCGGAGATCAGGAGTTCGGTGGGCCCGAACCGCCTCTAGCGCCACGGATATCGGCGGGGCGATGCGGTTCAGCGGGTCATATCCGCAAAACCGCCTCGTGCTCCTCGCCATCCAACGCGTAGCCGCACCAGGCCTTCTCGAGCAGGGGCCTGGCGATATCAAGCGGCGTCACGATGTGACGATGGGATGGGAAGCGACCGAGATTTGAGCTCTGCAGGCCCAGTATTCGCTGGTCCTGCCTGGCCACGGTACGTAGAAAAGGCCAGACCAGCAGGCCCACCAGCCAAGCCGGCGCGAAGCGGCCCTCGACATGCAGCATCGCAAACACCCGCGTGGACGCTGCGGTCTGCGGGCAGAAACACAACGTGATGAAGGCCGCCCAGCCGGACTGATAGCGATATCCGAGCTGCGCCACGCTGAGGCCCGAAAAGACGGCGCATTCGCGCGAGCGACGGGACTCGAACAGCCAGTACAACAGACCGTTCTGCGTGTCCTGTCCGTGATAGTCGATCTCGAATCCGTCTGCGGTACCGCGCGCGCGCGCGATGACCTGCCTGCGATGCGCCCCGCGCCGTACGAGGCCAGGATGCACGCGGTGCGTATGCATGGCGTCCAGGAAATTCTCCTGCGCCTCGATGATGGGCGCTTGCCAGACAGTTTCCTGCAGGAAGCGACGCCGCCTCGGATCGAGGTCCAGCAAGCCGGCCGGCAAAGGCCGTGAACGTTCGGCAGCCACCCAGACGATGCCGTCGCGCTCCTCCACTTGCCATGCGGCGGCCCGGACCTGCGCCAGCGGACGATCGCCAGGGGCGCCCGGCATCGCGCGACAACTGCCGTCACGGCCGAAGGACCAGCCATGATAGGGACATGTCAACGCGTCGGCCTCGAGCCGGCCGGCAGACAGGGGCGCGCCGCGGTGCGGACAGCGGTCGTCCAGCGCCAGCACGTTGCCGAGGCTGTCGCGCGCGAGAACGAGCGGGTGGTCGAACAGCAACACGCGACGCGGCCGCATGTCCACCCGCCGACTGAGTGCCACCGGGAACCAGTGGGTGCGGATGTGGGAGGCGATGGCACTCATAGTTCATACCTTTGCAACAGCGGCTGGCCCACATGACGTGCCAGCAGTGCCAGCGCCTGTGCCGGCAGCCGGCGGCGGCGGCGCAGGTGACGCACCTGCACGGCGCTGTACTCCATGGTGCCGATGCCGCCGCGCAGGCGCTTGAAACCCGCAGCACCAGCGCTCAGGTTGATGCGCCGGCCCGTGCGGGCTGCCTCGCGCAATACCGTCGCCATCAGCAGTCGATACAGTCCCAGCCGCTGCGGCAATGAGGTGTCGTAGCCGACAATGGGTGCGGTGATCAGGTCGTCAACGCCGAACATGCCGACGATCGCGACGAGTTGTCCGTCGGCATCGCGATATCCCACCAGGTCGAGCAGCCCCGCGCGGGACCAGCACTGCAGCCAGCGTGCCGAATAGGCCGGATTAAGCCGGGAGTACTTTTCCAGGTACAGGAGGCCGTACAGCCTCTCGGCCTGCTGGAAGTCATGCGCACTCCACGCGGTGGCCGGACTCGGCGCCAGTGTCGTGCGCTCCAGCAGTCGCAGATCGCGGCCGAGGTCGGTGTGCCCGGCGCCGCGCGGATCGATGGTGTCGTACAGATACACCTGGCGCGACGGAATCATCAGGCAGCCTTGATCCTCCAGCGCCGCCATCCAGTCAGGCGTATGGCGCCCGTTGAGCGACCGCACCCAGATGGCGTGCTGCGGCCAGCGGTCCATGCACTCTTCCATGCAGGCGCGCAGCGCGGCCTCTTCAAGTGCCGGAAACAGGTTCGTGGACAGCGTCCAGTTGTTGAGGCCCACCGCGCGATCGATGCCGCCGCATCGCAGCGCCAGGCCCGTGACGCGGCACATCAGCGCCAGCGGCGGCCCAAGGGCCGGATGGCCAAAGCGCGCGACCTCCTCGGCGGCATAACGCACGTAGGTGACATAGGGCGAGCACACCCAGCTGCCGTTGCTTCCGGCATCGTTGACGGTCACCGGCATCCGCCACGGTCCATTGCCGACGCTGTCGATCCGGGTCACGAGATTGGGCACCGCTCCCTGCGTCACTGGTGCGCAATCCATATACGCGGTCACGCGCTGCGCGAACTGCAAGTGGTCCGGCATGGTGCTCATTCGGGCAACGGCTTGCCGTCCCACTCGATGTCCTGCGTAGCGACCTCGCGCAGCGAACAGTGACCGTGCCAGGCGAGGCCGACACTGGCGCACAGATCACGCAAAGCGCCGCCCGCGGGAGCGCGGTCTCCCGGCAGCATCAGCACGTCGCTGGCCCGGCGCCAGTCGTGCCACCAGCGTCGCAGGTGGCCGCTCGCCACGGCTCGCGGCAATCCCGCGCCCAGCATCACAGCGGCCAGCATGCGTGGGCGCGGTGCGACAGCGTCGAACTGGGCGCTCCGGCCATCCAGGATGGCCGCGCCGACCGGGTCGTCCTCCTCAGGCAGCAGGTGCAGGCCGCTCACGGCGCGCGGGTTGCATTCGATCATCGTGGCCCGGCCCTGCGCGTCGACGAACCAGTCGAAGGAGATCTGACCGTGGTAGCCAAGCAAGGCAACGAGCCGCGCGATCCCCGCATCGATTTCCGGCACCTCCCGCGCCTCGAAATAATAGCCGCTGCTGCGCGCCAGGCGGTACACCGGCTGGTACGTGATATTGAGGCAAAGGCGCCCATGCACGGCAACCGCATACGAGCACAGCTCGGTACCGGCGCAGAGCTCCTGCGCGACCCAGCGGCCAAGTGTTGGCAACGGCAACGTGTCGTGCGGGATGCCCGCGTCGTAGCTCCTGACGTGAACGCCAAAGCGTGAATACTCGGGCTTCAGGACCACGGCGCGTCCGCGCGCCCAGTCGCGCGCCTCGTCGATGGTCGAGATTTCTGCCGACGCCGGAACGCGAATGCCGGCTGTCGCAGCAGCGCGCAATGCCGCAAGCTTGCTGTGCAGCTGCTGCAGCTGACCGATTGGGGCTGCGAACACGGCGCATTGCGCCGGCAGCTGCGACCGGATGTGCGATAGGTAGAAGGTCTCTTCACAGGTGGGAATGACAAGATCGATGCGCTCACGCGCGATGTGGCGGCGCAGAGCGCTGGCGTAATCGGCAAGCTGCGTGCGCGGCGCCGGCAGCCGCGGCAGCGTGATCGCCACGGCCCGCGACGCACCGGACAGCCGGGATGAGGCGCTGTCGCCGATGAGGACCGTATGTCCGCTGCGCGCGAAACGCCGCGCCAGATCAAGCGCCACCGGCGCCCGTCCGCCAAGGATCAGGACGCGCATGCGTGCCTGGCCGCGCCCCGGATCCGGCGGCGCTTCCCGCGGGCGGGAGCGTCGACTTGCAGCGGCGCAAAAACAAGCGCCGGTGCGACTGCGCCCAGTTGCGCCGCCATCGCGCCGATGGACTGTTGCAACCTGCGCAGGCCGTCCTCCGCCGGCATTGGCCGCAGCCCGATGCTCCAGCGGCCGCGCGCTGTTTCCTGCACTTCATAGTCGTCGAGGCGGGCCAGAGTGCAGGTGATCTGTCGCGCCAGCTGGTCCGCGAACACGGCCACATCCCTGCCGTCGCCGTCCAGCAGCAGCACATCGTCGCAACGCCCCTCGATTGCGGCCAGCGCAATGCCGGGTCGGCCGCAGGGACAGGGCGCAGCCGCCACGCGCAGCACGTCATCGAGCCGGTAGCGGACCACGGGCTGTGCACGCCGCCATAGGTCCGTGACGATGGGCACGAAGCGCGTTCGCGCGGCATCCTGCCATTCCGGCTCGATCACAAGATAGGGCTCGTTGAGATGGATCGTGCCGTGCCCGCAGCTCGCGCCGAGAAAGCCCTCGGTAGCCTGGTAGATCTGCTCGACCTGCGTGCCGAAGGCCTGCTGCAGGTGCAGGCGATCGATGTCGTCGAGCACCTCAGCTGCCGAAATCACCCGTCGCGGCCGTGGCGCGCGCGGCGCAGCAGCCAGTCGGGTCAGAAGCTGCGCCGGAGCGATCAAGATCGTGGGATCGAAGCGCGCCAGATCCTCGCAGAGCTGCTCCCACGGTTTGAGCGGATCAAAATATCGGAAGCGCAGGCGCGCGACGCGCACCGACTCGTACAGCGTACTGCCGGCGCGCAGCACCAGCGCGATGCGCTCGGCCGAAAGCGGTGAGCCGCGCAGCACCCTGCCCAGTACCGTGCCGGCCCAGCGGGCGCGCTCACCGGGTGCAATCAGGAAGAGTCCCCGGCGCCCCGACGTGCCGGTTGAGAGCCCAACGGTATGCCCGTTCCAGTCGGCAGTGAAATCACGGCTGGACTCACCGGCCAGGGCCAGCCTCTCGACCGCGGCGAGTGTCGCGCCGGCTGTATTGATGGAGTCGAAATTTGCGAGCCACTCCTGCTTGCCGATCACCGGCCATTCCTTCAAGGGCCGGCCTGCGAACGCGCGGTAGAAGCGCGAACTGGCACCCACATACGCCAGATGCCGTGCCAGCCACCGCGACTGGATGCCCCGTAGCGTCGCCTCATCGCGGAGCGCATCGATGCGTCGCGCGCGCAGCCATGCGGATGCAGTCAGCAGCGCTGAGCGCGCGTTCATGGCCGGAAGCTCCGGCAATGCGCCGGCACAAGCAGCACTCCGCTGCGGCAGGCCGCCAGCCTGTGCAGGTCGGCAAGCGTTGCGCGATACAGGCGCGTGTCGCCGAGCAGTGCCGTGGCCCAGCCCGGTGGGGGCACGTTGTCGGTGATCGCCTGCGCCGACCAGGCCGCGTCAGCAACGAGGAATACCCATTGGCGCGAATTGCGGAAGCACACGCCGAAGTGACCGGCGGCGTGCCCGGGCAGCGCCACAGCGAGCAGCGACCCGTCACCGAACAGATCATGGCCCGCAGCGAATGGTGCGAGCTCCGCGGGCAGCCGCACGAGCGGGGCCGATTCGATGTACGTGAGACGATCCTGTAGCCGAAGCGGGACAAGATCCGGCAGCAGGCCGCGCGCGAGCGCGGCAAGGCGGGACCTGCCATGCATGTCCTGCCACGCCTCATGGCTGCACCACACCTTGCTGTCACCAAAGTCGGCAAGGCCGCCCACATGATCGCCATGCAGATGCGAGAGCACGACGGTGCCGATGTCGCCAGCCTTGATGCCGAGCCGATGCAGCTGGGCCACCGCGGATTGCTGCGCCGAGAGACGCACCGGCGTGACGCACCGGTACAGGGCTTCTGGCATGCGCCGGGTCGCCTGCATGAAGGCTTCTCCATAGCCGGTATCGAACAGGATCCAGCCACGGGCGGGATGGCGCAGCAATGCCACCAGCGCAGGAAATTCGCAGCGGGCCATGGATGCGCCGGTACGGGTGGAGGCCTCCGGATGGATGCAGTGCCCGGCCTCGATCAGTCGCCACGTGAGTTCGATCACGGGTGCGGGCTCCCTGCCGCGAAGCGCCGCAGACCTTCCTCGGTGCTCACTCGCGGCTGGTAGCCGAGCAGCTGGCGGGCAGCTGCGATCGAAAGCGTCTGTGAATACGCCAGCAGGCCCATGCCATAGCGCGTGATGGCAGGCTCGGTGCCACTGGAGCGCAGGAGCGCAATTCCTTCCGCGCAGGCGGCCAGCCCCAGCGCAATCGGGCGGGGCAGCACGACGAGGCGCACTGGCATCCCGAGCGCAAGGAACAGGCGGCTGAGCAGTTCCCGCACCGGCATCGGCTCGCCGTTGGTGATGTTGAAGGCGCGTCCCTCGACACTGGCTGGCGCCCGCAGCGCAAGATCGATGGCGTCGAGGACATTGTCGATACAGGTTACATCCACCGCGGCGCGCCCCCCGCCGGGTAGCGGAAAGAACCCCCGGCGCGCCACCGCGACCAGACGCGGCAGGATGGCGCGATCGCCCGGGCCGAAGATGGCGCGTGGCCGCAGTGCCACCGGGCCGATGCCGCGGGCAGCAAGGGCAATCTGTTCCGAGGCCCACTTGGTTTCCGCATAGGCGGTGGGCCAGTGCACTGGAGGCGCGAACTGCTCGCCGATGTCGGTGGCATCCCGGTAACGGAAGTAGATGCTGGGCGAAGAGATGTGGACGAAGCGGCGCACCGTGCCCGCAGCGAGGGCAGCGTCCACCAGCCGGCGCGTCGCCTCGACGTTGTCCCGCAGGAACGCATCGCGTGGACCCCACGGTGCGGCGCGCGCGGCACAGTGCACGACCGCCTCGCAACCCGCCACGAGTGGCGGCAGCGCGCCGGAGGCAAGATCCGCCTCGGCAGCCTCGACCCCGGAACTGACCGCCCGCAGCGGCTGCCGCGCGGAGGCGCGAATCTCATGCCCCGCCGCCGCCAGTCGTGCAACGACATGCGCGCCGAGAAAGCCATTGGCGCCGGTGACTAGAACACGCATGTCAGACCTTCAGGATGGCGCCGCCAATCGACAGTCCCGCGCCGGATCCGATCAAGGCGACATACTGTCCGGGCTGCAGGCGTCCATCGTGCCGTGCGCGATGCAGCGCCACCGGCAGCGAAGCCGAGATCTGGTTGCCATGGGTGGGCAGCGTGAGCACGAAGCGCTCCGGCGGTAGCAAGAGTAGCTTCTGCAGGTGGCGGAGGGCGCGGCCACTGGCCTGGTGAGTGATCCAGGTGTCGATCTGCTTCAGTTCTATGCCCGCGTGCCGCGCAAGGGACTCCAGGAAATTCGGCAGCAGGGCCGCCGCGAGACGATACGTGGCGCGGCCTTTCATGCGGAAGTAGCTGGCTTCGACGTACTTCTCGTGGTTCGTGCGCGGATCGAGCAGCGTCCCGCCAGCCTGCACCTGGCAGTGCTCGACGCCGGCGCTGAAAGTCTGCAGCCGCGCTGCCAGCAGTGACGCGCCGGGGTTGCGTGAGCGGCTCAAAACGACGGCGCCCGCGCCATCGCCAAACAGGCCGGCCGTGAGCGGGTCATTCCAGTCCAGGCCTACGGAGGCAACTTCGCTGGCGATGACCAGCACATGGCGATACCGGCCTGCCGCGATCGCCGGCGCGAGAAGGTCGAGCGCGGCGAGGAAGCCAAGGCAGGTGGCATTGATGTCGAAGGCGGCGATGCCGCTGCTGGCCAGCCCGAGCTCGCGGTGAAAGAAGGCCGCGGTGCATGGGATGGCCTGAGCCGGCACGCTGCCGACCGCGACCACGGCGTCCAGCTCAGCCGCTGCGATGTGCGCATCCGCCAGAGCGGCGCGCGCTGCCGCCACACCCATCGAAATAACGTTCTCCCCGCCGGAAACGAACGCGCGCGAGACGACGCCGGTCTGTTCCTCGGTCCAGCGGGCCGGCTTGTTCCAGCGCCGGTCCAGTTCAGAGGAGGCAACCCTGGTCGCCGGCACGTATTCGCCGGTGCCCAGAATTTCGAGCGCGACTGCGTTCATGGCTCCTTGTCTCCTGCGAACCCATAGGGTCGATGGGCGGCAAGCGTGGAGATGGTGGCGCATGTTGCGCAAGTTACTGTCACAAAGTGACACCTGGCGGTACTGGGGGTATCATTTTCTTACACCTCATGACCGCTTCATTGCAACTGGTCCAGGGCATCAAGTCGCACCTTCGCAAGGAGGGCATTACCTATTCCGACCTCGCTGTGCGCGTCGGCGTGAGTGTGCCCACCATCAAGCGCGATCTGTCACGCAGCAACTTCTCGCTCAAACGGCTGGACCTGATCTGCGAAACGCTCGGCCTGGAAGTGGCCGACCTGCTGCGGCCGCCGGAGCCCAATGCGCTGACGATGCTCGCCGACGCCCAGGAGGAGGCGCTGATCGCCGATCCGCGACTGCTGCTGGTTACCTACCTGATACTGAACGAGTGGAAATTCGAACAGATCATCGACGCCTTCCGGATCGAATTGAACCAGCTGGTGTCGCTGCTGCTGAGGCTGGACCAGTTGCGCATCATCCACTATCAGCCGCCAAAGCGCGTGCGCAAACTTACGGCACGCAACTTCGCTTGGCGCAAGGATGGGCCCGTGCATCGCTACTTCATCAGCCGGGTAGTGCCCGAGTTCTTCGATGCCGCCTTCGATTCTCCAGGTGACGAGTTCCGCTTCATGGGAGGCGCCTTGTCCCAAGCCTCCCTGATGCGGTTCCAGGCATCGTTGGTGCGGCTGGCGAGCGAGTTCGAGCAGCTGGCACAACACGATTCGCGTCTGCCGCTGGAGCGCCGCGGCGGCTGCTCGGCCGTGCTCGCCCTGCGATCCTGGGAGTTCTCCGAGTTCGGCAAGCTGAGGCGGGCTCGCAAACCACGGTGATACGTCTTGGGCGTATGCTTGGCGACAAACCGGAAAAGGGGGGTGCCGCATGAGGCTGAGCGTGCTGGCAGTGCTTGTGCTGAGCAGTGTGGCCGCGCTCGCGGCGCAGGTGGCGCGCGGTCCCGCGCCGCCGCCGCCCACCGGCACCGTGATCGCCGGCACGGCTAATGTCTCGCCAGTGACCGATGCCATGCTGGCCGCGCCACCGGCACAGGACTGGCTGATGTGGCGCGGCACGCTGAACTCCTGGGGCTACAGTCCGCTCACCCAGGTGAGCACCGGCAATGTGCAGCAGCTGCAGCTGGTGTGGACGCGGGGCCTTGAAGCCGGACCGCAGGAAGGCACGCCGCTGGTGCATGACGGCGTGCTGTATTTCCCCAATCCCGGCGACATCATCCAGGCCGTTGATGCGGCCAGCGGCGACATCATCTGGGAGCACCGCCGGCAGAACCCCGACGACATCACCCAGTTCATCAACCAGCCGTTCATCAACCGCAATCTGGCCATCCATGGACAGCTGATCATCGACACCGGCGCGGACGGCACGCTGTATGCGCTGGATGCACGCAGCGGCAAAGAGGTGTGGACCACGGAGGTGCTCAACTACAAGCGCGGCGTTCACCACACCTCGGGCCCCATCATCGCCGACGGCAAGGTGTTCTCGGGGCGTGGCTGCGAGCCGTTGCCCACGGCGAGCCCGGATGACTGCGTGGTGACCGCGCATGATGCGGCCACCGGGCGCGAGCTGTGGCGCCAACGCACGATTCCCGCGCCCGGCGAGCCCGGCGATGACAGCTGGGGCGATGTGCCCAATGCCGATCGCAAGCATGTGGGCACGTGGATGCCGCCGAGCTACGACCCCGAACTGAAGCTGCTGTACATCGGCACGTCGGTGACATCCCCGGCGCCCAAATTCCTGCTGGGCGGCAATGACAAGCAGCATCTGTATCACAACAGCACGCTGGCGCTGGATCCGGCGACCGGCAGGATCGTCTGGTACTACCAGCACCTGATCGATCACTGGGACATGGATCATCCCTTCGAGCGCATCCTGGTCGATACCGAGGTGACGCCGGCGGCGGGTGAAGTGGCGTGGATCAATCCTTCCATCCAGCCCGGCCAGACGCACAAGGTGCTCACCGGCATACCGGGCAAGACCGGCATCGTGTACACGCTGGACCGACGCACCGGGCAGTTCCTGTGGGCGCGGCCCACGGTGCTCCAGACGCTGGTGGAATCCATCGATGGCCGCACTGGCGCCGTGAAGGTGGCGCCGGCCACCCAGTTCAACGCCCGGGGCGACACGGCCCTCATCTGCCCCAATGCCAATGGCGGCAAGAACTGGCCCGCTGGCGCCTACAGTCCGCTCAACCAGGTGATGTTCTTTCCGCTGCAGAACACCTGCTCGGATGTGGAGGCGAGCATCGCCTCGCGCACCGAGCGTTCGGCGTATGGCATTCGTCCCAGCGGCAGCCGCATTGCACCGGGCACGCAGAATCTCGGCACCATCCATGCGATCTCCACCGTCACCGGACGCACGGTGTGGAAGTTCGAGCAGCGCGCGGCGACGCTGTCGCTGCTGACCACGGGTGGCGGACTGGTGTTCGGTGGCGATGTGGCGGGACGCTTCCGCGCGCTGGACCAGAACAATGGGCAGGTGCTGTGGGAAGTGAATCTTGGCTCGCAGGTCACGGGGTTTCCGGTGAGCTTCGCGGTGGGCGGAAGGCAGTACATCGCGGTGAGCACGGGGCAGGCGGTGAGCAGTGGCAGTCATCTGACGCTGACGCCGGAGATCCGGGTGGGGCGGAACAACAATCTTTACGTGTTTGCGCTGCCGGCAGGCTGGCAGACGGCGCAGGTGGCGCCGCGGCCGGCGGGTGGCGCGGCGGGCACGGTTGCGCCGGCGGCAGCCGGCTCGGCCTCGGCCGCGCAGGCCTGTCGCCGGACCGCCGCGGCAACGCGCGATGGCGGCGCGTTGTTTGCCGAGGGACGATTTTCCGCCGCGCAGAGTGCAGCTGGCCGGCGGTTGTTCGCCGAGCAGCAGTGCGCGGTGTGCCATGGAGCGAGCATGCAGGGAACTCCCGGCGGACCGGCACTGGCCGACGAGGGATTCCGTCGCGCCTGGC
Source organism: Steroidobacteraceae bacterium (assembly GCA_035514045.1). Classification (GTDB taxonomy): domain Bacteria; phylum Pseudomonadota; class Gammaproteobacteria; order Steroidobacterales; family Steroidobacteraceae; genus ZC4RG30. The sequence goes on from DATKBK010000012.1 coordinate 14,323, forward strand.
AGGGGCGCCCGGTGCAGGAGCTGCTGGACTGTACGCGCAACACCATGCCACCCGGGCGGGTGGGGACGTTGAGCGAGGCACAGCACCAGAGCCTGGTTGCGGCGATGCTGGAAGCAAACGGACTCAAACCAAGATAGCGGGCCCGGTTTTTCGACGTACGGAGGAGAGGCGATGAAGAAGACCCTGATGGCCGGACTGCTGCTCAGCGCAGCGTGGGCGGCCAGCGCGAATGCCGCGCAACCCGCGGCCGCGACGGCCTGCGACCGTGAGTGCCTGCGCGGCAAGGTCACCGAGCTGCTGCATGCGCTGGTGAAACATGACGTGAAGGGCCTGGCCGTTGCGCCCACGCTGCGCGTCACCGAGGACGCGGTCGAGAAGCCGCTGGCGCAGGTCGGCCTCATCACCCGCGTCACCGCCCTGCGCGGCTATCGCCAGGACATCATCGACGAGCGCGCCGGCGTGGCCGGCGCCCATGTGATGGTGGAAGAGAGCGGCGCGCCGGTGATGCTGGTGGTGCGGGTGAAAGTGGTCGCCAACCAGCTGACCGAGATCGAGCTGGTGGCCACGCGCAGCCGCGCCGAGGGACTCATCTTCAATATCGATGGGCTGAAGTCGCCCTCCGCCGTGACCAACTACGCGCCGCGGCCGGACCAGCTCCCGTCGCGCGAAGATGCGATCAAGGCAGCGATGAAGTATCCGGAGGGACTCAATGCCGCGACGAGCTTCGCCGCCGTGAACGCGCCATTCGCGCCCGAGGCCTATCGTTTCGAGAACGGCCAGCTGATGGCCGGCCCCGGCTGCACTTTCAATGCTGGCTGCGCCAGCATCGCGAACCAGTCACTGGCCTACTATGAGCGGCTGGGCAATGTGCAGACCCGCATGATCGCGGTGGATGAGCGCATGGGCATCGTGTGGCTGCGCATGGCCTGGGGAGTGCGGCAGGAGGGCGGCGATCAGCTCACGGTGTGGGAGACGTTCAAGGTGTATGACGGCAAGATCCACGCGGTGGAGGCGTTCATGCGGATATTGCCGATTGCGCAGCGCAACGGCGGGTGGGAGTAGGGCGCCCTGCTCAGAAGGTCTTGCGCAGCGACAGCGACACCGTCCGCCCCAGCGCATTTATCAGATAGGGCTGATAGCGCAGCGGCGTAATGCCGTCTTCATCGCGCACCCGCTGCTTCGCATCCAGCAGGTTCTCGACCGCCAGCGTGACGCGCAAGCCGGCCACCAGCGGCGCGCCGGGGAACACGGTGCCGAGATTGGCGAACGCCGACAGATCCAGACGCAGCAACGGGCTGAACACCAGATCATTGGGGTCGGCGGTGGTGCCGGCGGTGATGCGGGTGCGGCTCTTCCAGTTCGTCGTGAGCTGCGCGCCGGTGCCGTTGTAGGCCAGGCCGGCTCGGCCCTGCACAGTGTGGCGCGATATTCCGCTGCCCGTGCCGGCGCCACCGGCGAGCAGGTCCTGCGCAGGAAGTCCCGCGCGCGCCAGGCGTGTGTTCTCCAGCTGCCAGGTGTGGGTGAAGTTCGCATTCAGGCGCCAGCCGGCACCCGAGAGTTCGTCGACGCCACTGCCGTCGCTGCTGATGAACGTCACGGTCGCAGCCGTGGCGGACTGCGGCGTTTGCTGCTGCGGCACGCCGAAGCTGCGTCTGAAATTGCCACCCCAGCGCAGCGACTCGGTGTGACTGCGTGCGAAGGACACCAGCCGCGCATCGACCTCGACCAGCCGACCCTCGGCATCGCGTCGGTAGCGATCGGGGAACGCGGCCTGCACGTCTTCACTGACGGCCGGCAACTGCGACACCGCATCGCGCCCGATGGTGCGCTGGTACTCGGCGTTGAAGTTCAGGTCCATGGCGACAAACGGACGCACCGTGCCGCCGATGCGCACCGTGCGCCGTCGCTCGATATCCAGATCCGGGTTGCCGCCGGTGATGTAGCGCACCAGCACGGTCTCCTGGCGGATGAAGTCGTAGGTGCGAAAGTCATCGATGGTGACCACCGGGTTGGTCAGCGCCTCGGGCTGAGGAGCGACGCGCTCCTGGTTCATGCCGATGCGCATGGTGAGCCGATTGCCCTTGCGCAGGTTGAGGCCGAACCCGTGGTCGAACAGCGTGCCGATGGACGACACGTCACGCGCACTGCCGCTGAGCTCGGCACCCATGCCGAAGGCCATCGGGGTTGCGCCACCCAGCAATGGCAGCTGCATCGAGGCAAAGGCCAGTTCATCCTGCCGGTTGAGGCGGCTCGAGAAATTGGTGGTGCCCTCGGTGCGCGAGCGCTGCCGGTTCCGGCGCAGCTCGCCGCGCATCGACAGGGTCGCATTGCCCGCGGGCAGCTTGAATGCGGTGCCCGAGGCCTGCAGGTTCACGGTGCCGTTGAAGCCACGTGAGCGGGAGCGATCGACCAGGACCTCGTCCAGCATTTCGGCGGGCAGCGGCGCAAATGGGTTCAGGGTGCCGTCATCCAGCGCGGCCTGCAGCGCCGCCGTGTCGACGCGGCGCTCGCTGATCGTGCTGGAGCGACGCCAGTTGACCGAAGTGCTCAGGAATACGCGGTAGCGGCCGAGCTGGGTATTCAGGCTGCTGGACAGGTTGGCAGTCAGCGGTTTGCTGGACTGCTGCAGTGGCGCGCCCAGGTAGCGGGCAATTCCCACGTCCTGGCTGAAGGGCGTAAAGGGAGAGGAGGCAGGCAGATGCAGCAACGTGGTGGTCGCCCCGGACAGCGATTCGGAGTGGCTGCGATCAACCGAGCCATTCAGGCTGAGCGCGATGCGGCGCGGCAGCTGCATCTGCCAGTTGCCGTTGAGGGCATAGGAATACTGGTCGGCGATCATCGTTCGATACCGGCCCATGCTGCTGGTGTTGGCGATATTGGCCAGCGGCACGAAGTCGTCCAGCGCGGGGTCCCCCGTGCCAACCGGTACACCCAGCACCGTCACCGGGAAGCCGGTGATGGCAGTGAGCGCCGGGTCGATGTCCCCACCCGCCACTGGATACGAAAGCACATTGCCCACCAGGTCATAGGGCACGCTGCTGGGCTGGTTCTGTATATCGCGATGCGCCTCGAGCCGTGGCTCGGTCTTCCAGGCACGCAGCGCGAAATTGCGGTAACTGTTGCCGCTCAGCTGCAGGGAGCTGAGGTTGGCGTTGCTGCTGAGGCCGCGTCCCGCCGTCGCGCCACGCACGGTGACATTGGCCAGGTCCTGGCGGAATGATTGCCTGAGCACAACATTGATCACGCGCCGGGTCGGGGCGTATCCCAGCGCGGAGGCGGCCTGGGGTGTCAGCACCTGCACCGACTGCACGGACTCGGACGGCAGATCGTTCACGCTGTTGATGCCGTTGGCCGGTCTGCCATTGATCAGGATCACCGGGCCTTCCTGCGTGTTGTCCACGTCCGGGGCCACCATGGCCAGCAGGTCGCCGACGGTGTTTGCGCCATAGGCGGCGATGCCCGCTGCATCCAGTTCGGATTCGGCGCTGATGCCTTCGACCAGATTGCCATCGTTGCCGTAGACGATGACTTCTTCGAGCTCGACGAGCTGTTCGTCCTCGCTCGACCCGGCGTCGGTGGTGACTGCAATGGCCGGTTCGGCAGCAAGTGCCGGCACTTGCGCCAACACCAGCAGCAAGCCGCACACCGCGAATGCGCGACAGATCATCCCTGATTCTCCATTGAGCTTCTTGTTCTTCAGTTGACTTCGCCGGCTGAGAATAGTCGGGAAACCCGGCAACAACTTACGTTGCGGCGTCAACTTCGCATTACATCGCGTACATGACAGGCAATTCAGAATCCCTGCGATCTGCGAAGACGCCCGGCTCAGATTATTACGAGATGATGAGGCTGCGCGCCGTGCACCAGGGCACGATCCACATTGCGGTCGAGCGTTACAAACATGCCGCCGCGATGCACGGCCAGCGCCAGCAAGTACGCATCGGTGATCTGGCGCGAGGCAAGCCAGCGCCCCTGCTCGAACCGGAGCGGGTCCAGCACGGAGAGCTCATCTGGCCAGAACTCGTGGAAGTAATGGCTTGTGGCCTCATGCAGACGCGCCACCACCGCAGAGGCTGGCTGGGGATGAGGGTAAGCGTCGGTGGACATGATCCGCAGACAGCCGTTCTGCGTGATGGGGCACGAAGCCCATCCCTGCTCGATGTTCGCGTCCAGCCACTTGCTCGCAGTGGCGTGATGCACGTGCCCGGCGTCCAGCAGCGCAATCAACACGTTCACGTCGAGCAGCGCGCGCATCAGATGCCGAGGTCATCCCGCAGGCGATTAACCTGCTCATTGGTGACGCGATCCTGGGAGGGGGCGGCGGGAAAGGGGCGGAATCCGTATCGGGCGGCCGGCTCCTGGATGCCGGTGGTGGCAGGTTGGGTGAGCGCGCGGCGGATGAGCTCGGAGGCAACTGCGCCAGCGGTTCGGCCCTGGCGCCTGGCGAGCTCTTTCAAGGCATCGAGGACTGGG
>DATKBK010000013.1:0-23156 GCA_035514045.1 Steroidobacteraceae bacterium
ACCGGATAGTGCATTCATCGGATCATTTGGTGACCGCAGCCTTCTGGTCATGGATCGAAGGGGCGGATCGCTGCGCACTCTGGCTCCAGCTCCATTCGCGCATGGCGGCACATGGAGCCAGCAAGGCGTCATCGTCTATGCGCCGAACGAAAATGGTCCTCTGTACCGCATCTCGGAGAAGGGCGGGACGCCGCAGCAGGTGACTTGGCTCAACGCGTCGCGCCAGGAAACCGCTCATCGGCATCCGTGCTTCCTGCCGGACGGCCGGCATTTCCTGTATGTCGCCGTCACCAGCAATCCGGAGAATTCCGGCATCTGGATAGGCTCGCTGGATTCCGCAGAGACCAGGTTTCTGGTGAGTTCCACCGTGAAAGCCGTGTTCGCTCCGCCCAATACCATCCTCTATGTGCAGGGAACTTCCCTGATTGCGCGCGCCTTTGCCGTGGCGGTGCCTTGTGTTCGATCAGCGCAATACAGGATGTTGCGGGCACCATCGACGAAGGCGAAGTGCCGGCCATCGGGGTACACGGAAGGTTAGGCGGGTGCGACCATTCCCTGCAGCGCTACGGCCCTCGCGTCGCCACCGCCGCCGTCCAGGGTCCAGATTTCATTGCCCACGTTGAGGGCGATTTGCCCGGTGTGGCGCTCCCCGAACCCGGCAGACGGCACTTCTAGGAGTATGGAAATTAGAAAAAGCTCGATATGCAGTTGGTGAAGCAGGCTTTGCCGATCAATGCGGAGGACTGCCTCCGCGGCGCGCGCGACGGCGACCTGCCGCGAGGATACTTTTCGGCCATACCGACAATTCCGAAGTTCAAGAGGCAATTCGGCGCGCGCAATCGGATGATTCGATCATGGTCAGGCGTGCCGCCACGGGAGCGGGCATGCCGCCGGTATCCGCCGAGTGAGCTGCCGGCATCTTTGGCGCAAAATCTGCTGCACAAGTCGCGGAATGAATGTTTAATGGCCTTACAACGAAAAGGCCAAGGGAGGCTCTATGCGTGCTTCGGAAACGATTTCGTGGGCACTTGTGGTTGGCTCGGTCATCCTATCGGTGGTGCTGTGGCGTGAGCTACGCGCGGAGCGGCAACTCGTTGCCGACATGCGCGAGCAGCAGGACCAGGTGAAAGCTCCTGTCCAAGAGCCAGCCCAGACTGCCCATCTCCCGATTGCGGCGACTTCGGTGCCTGCTGTTGCAGTGCCAACTCCCGAGCCCGTCCCGGTTGCCCCGGCAGTTCCGCGCGCACCACCGCCCGCAATCCCGGTTGTGCCCCCGCCGATAAACCCGAATTCGGGCGTGATCAGCGAGTCGCAACGAGCCGTCCTCATCGCGCAATCGGATGCGAACGCGACAGGACTGACACTCATATGGCGAGACCGCTTGGACGTTGCAGGGCTCCCCCTGACAACAGAACAGTTGCAGGCGCTGAATGCCGCCGCAATTGCCGAACGTAGACTCGAGACGCTGGAGAATCTCGAACTGCAAAGTACCGTTCGGCCGACGGACATGGAGTCGGTGTTTCGCCTGAGGGAAGAGGCCCTCAACCGTTCGCACGAACACAACTTGGAGATATTGCGGGTAGCGACGCCGCACCTGACCGACGCGCAGGCCAGGGCGTTGCGCTCGCAGTTCGATGCAGGCCTTGCAGGGAGGATTAAGGCCCTGCAGGCGGAGCGGGAACAGGCCATCAATCCCAATTCTACTCGCTGAGCTTACAACCCTCGACAAGCAGGAGCTACCGCCTCTTCAACTCTTGATTAACGCGGTCGGTTTGCTCCAAGCCTGCTCGTATACAATGAGGCGACTCCGAGAGAGCTCTTGAGCCGGTATGAGGTTCTATTTGAGTATGAGATCGCTACGGTATTTCTTACAGTATCGATATTTGAAACTCCAAATAGGAATTTGGAAATCAGTTAGAACCTATCTCAAAATCGCGTCGAGCGGCGTTCCCGTCTAAAATGGCTGCATGCTGCGCATTACCGACGAGCAGTGGGAGCTGATTCGGGAGCACTTTCCGGAGGAGCATATTCCCGATGATCGCCCTGGCCGCAAGCCGATCCCGGCACGCAAGGTGCTCGATGCGGTGCTGTGGGTTCTGAATACCGGTGCGCAGTGGCACATGCTTCCGCAGTCTTACCCGAACTACAAGACGGTGCACCGCCGCTTTCAGATATGGTGCCAGAACGAGGTGATTCGCGCAGCGCTGGCCGACTTGGCGAATCTGCTGCGACGGGAAGGCGCGATCGACGAGTCGGAGTGCTATATCGACGCTACGTTCGCTTCGGCAAAGGGAGGCGGTGAGCAGATTGGCCCGACCAAGCGCGGAAAAGGCGTGAAAATCATGGCGATTGTTGATCGCCACGGCCTCCCGCTGGCAGTCACCACCCATGCGGCGAACCATCACGAGGTGACGCTGGTGCAGCTCACCTTTGACTTCTACATGATCGAGGCGAAGCCTGAGAACCTGATCGGCGACAAGGCGTACGACAGCGATCCACTGGACGAGCAGCTGCGCCAGGAAGGCGTTGAGATGATCGCGCCACACAAGTCCAATCGCGTAAAGCGGAAGACTCAGGATGGGCGCCGGCTGCGTCGCTATGAGCGGCGCTGGATCGTCGAACGCTTCTTCGCCTGGATTCAGTGGCAGCGAAGGTTGTTGGTTCGATGGGAGTATCATCCAGCCAACTTCCTCGGCTTCGTGCAGCTTGCGGCGCTATGCATACTGCTCAGGCAATTTTGAGATAGGTTCTAGTTAGGACTTCGTTCGAATCCTTACTCGCATCCGAACCGCGCTTCGCGCTGGTTCAAGCTGCTTTTCGTAGTTCAACCGGACCGATCGCTCGCAGCTTGTCGAGGTAGTCGGCCCACTTTTGCATTGCCTCCCGGCGCGCTTCGTCAAATTTCGTGCGGTCGTACGCCTTCTGTACTTCATCGCGTTTGGCATGTGCGAGTTGAGCCTCCAATACATCCGTTGCGATATTCAGGCGTTTGCGGCCTAGCGTGCGGACTGTGGCGCGGAACCCGTGAGTGGCCTGGGTGCCTTTCAATCCCATGCGTCGTAGTGCGTTCGAGAGAGCGTCTCGGTGGAGATGTTCGGTTTGCTGCCGCGCGAGGGGAGGGAAGACGTATCGTATTCCGCTTGTGTGCGCGCCCATCTCCTTCAGCAATTCGACTGCCTGGGAAGCCAGCGGGACAATGTTTAGATGGCGCATATTCATCTTGTTCGCCGGAATCCTCCATTCTGCGTTCTCCAGATCCACTTCCTCCCATTCCATCGATACCACTTCCCCAGGCCGCTGCGCTGTCAGCATGGCGATCTGAAGCGCGGCTCGGGTCACGGGTACGCCGCAGGCGTGAACAGCCAGTGCCACGCTCCGCACGTCTGAGGGGTTTGTTGCAGCCGGAATGTGGTTCGTGCGATGTGTACCGATCGCGCCTCTGAGCGATAGAAGGCGACCGTCTTCACGCAGTCCCTCGCGGATGGCGTAATGCACTATGCCACCGAGGTATTGTCGGGCCTTACTTGCAAGGGAAGGCGGAATGCCCTGTAGAGCATCGACGGCGTCCTTCGTTTTCATGGTCGTGATCGACTTCGGCCGCTTTGCGGTCGGCCTTGGCGGGCGCTGCTTCGCGCGCCAGATTCTTTACGCCCAAGGCCGTCAGCTGGTCCGTTTCTATGTCCATCGTTACCCACCGTAGAGAACGTATGCCAAATCGAAAAGATCCGGTATCCGCTAAAAAGTATCGATACCCACAAAAGTGGGCACAACCGCTGGCAACCATGAAGATACCCACAAAAGTACCCACACGACAGCCGGGATTGGGTGGTACGCCCCGAGACGATAAGACACAAAAAACCCCGCATAAAGCGGGGTTTCAGGATCGTTTTGAGACTTCGCGAGAAGTCCTGAAACTCTGTGTTGGTGCCCAGGAGAGGACTCGAACCTCCACGATGTTACTCGCTAGTACCTGAAACTAGTGCGTCTACCAATTCCGCCACCTGGGCTCCCGGTGGGCCGCGCAATGTACGCAAGCGGCGGGGCGGAAGTCAACGAAGGCGGGACGCCCCCGGCGGCCACGGCTACACTTGCCCCCCCTGTTTGACACGGGCCCTCTTTCGAAGGGCCGCCGAGGCCATCCTGAATCGACCCCGCAGCAAGAAATCCCGCCGCCCGGACTCATCCGCCGGTGCCCGCCCGCCGGGGCCCCGCCGCTCCGCGCAGTTCGGCGGCCGTCGGGAGCAGGGCGGGCGGGGGGGTGGGCCCTCGCGCACCCTGACCGGGGTGGTTTCGGCCAACCGTGCCGGCTTCGGCTTCGTGCGCAGCGAGGAGCTCACCGAGAGCGTGTTCCTCCCCCCCCGGGAAATGGCCGGCCTGATGCATGGCGACCAGGTACGGGTGACGGCCACGCAGGGCAGCGATGGCCGCTGGTCGGGGCAGGTGATCGAGGTGATGGCGCGGGGCGTAGGAGCCTTCCTTGCCACGGTGGAAATCCGCGGCCGCTCCGCCAGCGTGCAGTCGGCGGACCGGCGGATCAACCTCTATTGCACGGTGGCGGCAGAGCACCTGAATGGCGCCCGCCAGGGCAGCTGGGTGATCGCCCGCATCCTCAAGTATCCGCAGGATGGTGGCGCCGGCGTGGCGCGGGTGGAGCGCCTGCTGGACCCCGAGAAACCGGTGACGCTGGCCACCGAGGCAGCGATTGCCAAGCTGTCGCTGCCGCGCGATTTCCCGGCCGAGGCGGTGGCAGATGCGGCGCGCCACGGCACCGAGGTCGACCGCGCCGAGGCCGGTCGGCGCGTGGACCTGCGTGCACTGCCGCTGGTGACCATCGATGGCGAGGACGCGCGCGACTTCGACGATGCGGTGTATGCCGAGCGACATGGGGAGGGATTCCGGCTGGTGGTGGCGATTGCTGACGTCAGCCACTATGTGCGCGAGGGTACGGCGCTCGACGCCGAGGCGCGGGAGCGCGGCACCTCCGTGTACTTTCCGGGGCGGGTGCTGCCCATGCTGCCGCCCGCACTGTCGGACGAGCTGTGCTCGCTCAAGCCGCTGGTGGACCGGCTCTGCCTCGCCGCGGACTTGCAGGTGTCCGCCTCGGGTCAGTTGAAGGACGTACGCTTCTATCCGGCAGTGATGCGCTCCCATGCGCGACTGACCTATGGCCAGGCCTTTGCCGCGCTGTTCGAGGGTCAACCCGAGGCGCGCGCCCAGCTCGGCCCGCTGCATGCAAAGCTGCTGCCGCTGGTTGAAATCTACCGCGCGCTGCACAAGGCACGTGCCCGGCGCGGCGCGCTGGACTTCGATGCGCCGGAGCCCAAGTTCGTGCTCAACGCCGCCGAACAGATCACCGCCATCGACCTGCCGCTGCGCAACGACGCGCACCGGCTGATCGAGGAATGCATGGTGCTGGCCAATGTCGCGGCAGCGCTGGCGCTGGACGGTCACCACCGCCCCACGCTCTATCGCGTCCATGCCAAGCCGGACGAGCGCAAGCTCGAGACGCTGGTGAAAACCCTGCGTGCACTGGGTGTGGTGGTCGAGCTGCCGCCGGAAATCTCCACCCGCGACCTGCAGAAGATCGCCCCCCGCATCCGCGATCCGGCGTTCAAGCCCATCGTCGAAACGCTGGTGGTGCGCTCGATGATGCAGGCCGTCTATCAGCCGGGGAACATCGGCCATTTCGGTCTTGCGCTCACGCACTACGCGCATTTCACTTCACCGATCCGGCGCTACCCGGACCTCGTGGTACACCGGACCATCAAGTCCATGCTCTCGGCCAGTGACGTGGCCGGCCGCGCCTACGAGGCGGCGCAGGTGGAAGTGCTGGGCCAGCACCTGACGTTGTGCGAGAAGCGCGCCGACGAGGCGGACCGCTACGTCGAGGCCTACCTGAAGTGCATCTACCTGCGCGACCGCATCGGCCAGACCTTCGACGCCGTCATCACCACGGTGGTGGACTTCGGCTGCTTCGTGCAGATCACCGAGGCGGCGGCCGACGGGCTGCTGCACCTGGACAACCTGCGCGACGATGAGTACGTGAAGGACGAGGCCCTCAATGCCTGGGTGGGCGTGCGCGCCAAGCGCCGCCTGCAGCTGGGCATGCATGTGCGCGTGATCGTCACCGCCGTGAACCCGGTGGAAGGGCTGATCGACCTGGACCTGGTGTCCGAGATGCCGGCCGCCGCGCCGACCGCCCGCAAGGGCAAGCCGCGGTGAGCGCGGCGTCGCTGGTGTACGGCCTGCATGCCGTACGCACGCTGCTGCAACGTGCCGGCGGGCGTGTGCGGCGATTGCAGATCGATATCCGGCGCGACGATGCGCGGATGCGCGAGGTGGTGCAGTTGGCCCAGCAGCTGGGGCTGAAGCCCGAACGCGTGGACGCAAAGCAGCTCGCCGCCAGGGCCGGCGAGGCCAATCACCAGGGCGTGCTGGCAGAGGTGGATCCGCTGCCGCCCTGGCACGAAGATGAGTTGATCGACGCGATTGGCGCCGCCGTCAATCCGCTGGTGCTGGTGCTCGACGGCGTGCAGGACCCACACAACCTGGGTGCCTGCCTGCGTACCGCCGATTCCTGCGGCGCCCTGGCGGTGGTGGTACCGAAGGACCGCGCGGCCGGCATGAATGCGACCGTGCGCAAGGTGGCCGCCGGCGCGGCCGAAACCATGCCGCTGGCGACCGTCACCAATCTGGCCCGTGCGCTGCGCCTGCTGAGGGATGCGGGCCAGTGGATTGTCGGTGCCGACATGCAGGGCAAACAGCTGGCCTGGCAGGCGGACCTGACCGGCTCGAAGGCACTGGTCATGGGCGGCGAGGGCGATGGCCTGCGCGAACTGACCCGCAAGTCCTGCGATACGCTGATCAGGCTGCCGCAGGGCGGCAGCGTAGAGAGCATGAATGTATCGGTGGCCTGCGGGATGCTGCTCTACGAGGCGGTGCGCCAGCGCCACGCCTGAAGGGCATCAGTCCTGCGGCATACCCGTTAACCGCGCTGTCATGCGTCCGTCATATCGTGCCCGCATGGACAGGCACTCAACATGACAGAAGCAGGACGCTACGGCCTGATCCTGGCCGCGATTGCGGCAGCAGTGTGGATTGTCCGCAGGGCCGCAGCACGCCTGCTGCTGTCGCGTGCCAAGCATCGCTCGCTGGCGGGACATCCCCGTTGGGCACGACGGTTGGCACGGTGGCTGCCCGCGATCTCGTATGACGAAGCGCAGTTCTTCCATGCCGATGGTGCGCCCGAAGCTGTCGTGGCCTGTCGTCGCGCCGCCATTGACACCCTGCGCCGCTGGCATGCAGAACGCTATCCGAAATCAACCGTAGCCTCGCGCGCGATGGCACAACGTGTTGTCGACCTTGAATTCACCGCACGCTATCGCGTGCCCTTTCAGTTCAGCGCCTGGCTGCGCACGCAACTGCCTGCGGCGGCGGTGCTGCAAGCTTCGGAAGGGCGCTGGCTGGTCGACCTGGATGGCAACCACAGCCTCGATCTGACCGGCTCTTATGGGGTGAACCTGTTCGGCAACGAGTTCTACAAGCAGAGCATGGCGCGCGGTGCCGAGCTGGTGGCACCGCTGGGCGCCGTGCTCGGATCGCTGCATCCGGTGGTGGACTACAACGCACGGCGGCTGTGCGAGATCTCGGGTCTGGATGCCGTCTCTTTCCACATGTCCGGCACCGAGGCGGTGATGCAGGCGGTTCGGCTGGCGCGCTACCACACGGGCCGGTCGCGGCTGGTGCGCTTCTGCGGCGCCTACCACGGCTGGTGGGGCGATGTGCAGCCGGGCGTGGGCAATCCGCAGGTCGAGCGCGATACCTTCACCCTGGCGGATCTGAGCCCGCTGGCGTTGCGCGTGCTGGAGACCCGCACCGACATCGCCTGCGTGCTGGTGAATCCGCTGCAGGCGCTGCATCCGAACAGCACCGCACCGGCCGATTCGCAGCTCATGGTTGGCGCGCGCCGCGCCGGCTTTGACCGCGCGGCCTACGCCGCCTGGCTGCAGCAGCTGCGCGAGGTGTGCACGCGCCGCGGCATCGTGCTCATCATGGACGAGGTGATGATGGGTTTTCGCCTCGGAATTGGCGGTGCGCAGGAGTACTTCGGCATGCGCGCCGACTTGGTCACCTACGGCAAGTCGCTGGGTGGCGGGTTGCCGGTGGGGGTGCTGTGCGGCCGGCGCGAGCTTATGCAGCGCTTTCGCGAGGACCGGCCCGCCGACATCTGCTTTGCGCGCGGCACCTTCAATGCGCATCCCCATGTGATGGGCGCGATGCATGAGTTCCTGCGCCACCTGGAGACACCCGGGGCACAGCAGCTGCTCGCCGACGCCGACACCCTGTGGAGCGCGCGCGCGACGGACCTCAATGCGCGGCTGGCGGCGGCCGGCGTGCCGCTGCGGGTGGCGGCGCTGGGCAGCGTCTGGACCTTCCTGTACGAGGCGCCATCGCGCTACCACTGGATGCTGCAGTACTACCTGCGCGCCGAAGGCCTGACGCTGAGCTGGGTGGGCAGCGGCCGGGCAATCTTCAGCCTCGACTACACCGGGGAGGAGTATGCCGAAGTGGTCAGGAGCATCCTGGCCGCCGCGCAGCGCATGCAGGAGGGCGGCTGGTGGTGGTCACCGCCGGTGGCCGATCCGCGGCGCGCGCTGCGCCGCGAGCTCGCCCGCGAGCTGATTCAGGTGGGATGGCGGGCGTGGTCCGGGTCGATCAGCTCGCCACGCAAGAGATGGAAGGGAGCGCGCCAGTAGAGCTTCACGTCATGGAACGGGTCGGTCAGGATCTTGGTCGCCCACGCCAGGCCCGTGCCCACGCCCTGCAGGAAGAACAGGTGCACGGTGCGCACCAGCAGGCCGGCCAGGCCCAGCACCAGCCACACCATTCCCGTGTTGTGCATGAACGAGGGCGCATCCGTCACCGGCGGCAGCAGCCCGCGCAGCGTCGGGTCCGCCAGCAGCGCGAACGGTGACAGCGCCCAGATCATCATCAGCACCACCTTGCGCCGCAGGTTGTAGCCAACCTTGATGTCTTCCTTGTGCTCGTGGGTGGCGTGGTTGATGTAGTCGTAGCTCTTCGGCTCGAAGAAGAAATGTCCGGCCTGTCGCGAGGTCATCGACACCAGCCAAGCCAGCAGGGCCGCGGCGGCCAGCTCGCCGCGCAGCATCCACCAGTAGGCGGCGATGAATGAAAGGGCGCTCACCAGATGCAGCGCCTGGTTGATGCGGCTGTGATGGTAGTAGCGGTGGTCGTCCCAGCGCTGGATGCGCAGAGTCTCCAGAAAATCGTTCATGCACCCTGATCCGTTGGTGGTTTGGACGTTTTTATATCGTCCGTATTGCAGTGCCGTGACGGTGCGCGTGATGCGTCCTGATGCGGGTGCCTGTCACGCCCGCGTCACACCGCGTTCGTATAACAGTTGCCTGTGCGAATACTGATTGCAACCGACGCCTGGTCTCCACAGACCAATGGCGTCGTGAGCACCCTCAGGCAGACCATCAGCCAGCTGCAGCGTGCCGGCCACGAAGTGGAGACCATCAACCCCGGTCGCTTCGCCACAGTGGCCTGCCCCGGTTACAGCGAAATCCGCATCGCGCTCGGCGCCCAGGCGGGCGTACAGGAGCAGTTCGCCCGACTGCAGCCGGAAGCCGTGCATGTGGCGACCGAAGGGCCCATCGGGCTTGCGGTGCGAACGTTCTGCCGCCGTCAGGGCCTCCAGTTCACAACCTCGTATCACACCCAGTTTCCCGAGTACCTGCGCAAGCGCCTGCCCGTGCCGCTGGGATGGTCGTATTCGTTGCTGCGCTGGTTCCACCGTGCCGGCTCGCGCTGCATGGTCAGCACCCCCACCATGCAGCGTCAGCTCGAGACGCGCGGCTTCCGCAACCTGGTGCGCTGGCGTCGCGGCGTGGACTCGGCGCTGTTCCGGCCACGCGACAAGCAGTTCCTTGATCTGCCACGGCCGATCGCCGCCTACGTGGGCCGGCTGGCGGTGGAGAAGAATCTCGATGCCTTCCTCGGCATGCAATGGCAGGGCAGCAAACTGGTGATCGGCGATGGCCCGGAGCGCGCGAGGCTCGAGCAGCTCTACCCCGCCGCACGCTTCGTCGGTTATCGGCATGGGGAGGATCTGGCGCAGCACCTGGCCGCGGCCGACGTGATGATATTCCCCAGCCTCACCGACACCTTCGGTCTGGTGAACCTGGAGGCCATGGCCTGTGGCGTGCCGGTGGCGGCGTTTCCAGTCACCGGCCCGGTGGACGTGATCCGCGATGGCGAGACCGGTGCGCTGGACTGGGATCTGGCTGCAGCCGCGCGCCGTGCGCTGCAGGCCTCGCCAGCGCGCTGCCGCGCCTGGGCCGAAGCCAACGACTGGGCCAGCTGCACCCGTGAATTCGAGGCCAACCTCGTCCCCAGCGGCCTGTAACCACAACTTCTCGGGCCAGTAAGCAGCCGGTAATACAAGTTCAAGAAGATTCTCAGGCATCCAGGGCAAGTTTAGGGAATTGCTGAGAGATGCAAGCAGGAAACTGGTCCAACATCCGCATCCGCACCGCCTTCATCTCCGACCTGCACCTCGGTACCCGCGACTGCCAGGCCGATGAGGTTTGCCGCTTCCTGACCGGTGTCGACATGGAAGAGCTGTTCCTGGTCGGCGACGTGGTGGACCTGTGGAGCATGCGCGGCAAGATCTTCTGGCCGGCGGCGCATCACGAGGTGCTCAGGCTGGTGATGGAGAAGATCCGGCGCGGCACCCGCGTCATCTACATTCCCGGCAATCACGATGACCTCGCCCGCACCCTGGTCGGCAGCCTGCTGGCTGGCATCGAGGTGCACGAGGAATTCAGCTACACCACCCGCAACGGCCGACGCATGCTGGTGATCCACGGCGACGTGTTTGACGGCGCGGTGCGTTTCAGTCCGCTGCTCAAGGCCACCGGCTGTGCCCTGTACGGGGTCATCATGGTGGTGAACCGCCAGGTCAACCTGGTGCGCGGCCTGCTGGGCATGCGGCGCTGGTCCATGGCCACGTGGCTGAAATCAAGGGTGGGCAATGCCATGGCCTATGTTCGCCGCTACGAACTGGCGGCAGCGGCGGCGGCGAAGGCGCGTGGCTTCGACGGCATCATCTGCGGCCACATCCATCGGCCGCATGTCGAGGAGATCGACGGCGTGCTCTATTGCAACGACGGCGACTGGGTGGAGCACTGCACCGCGTTGATCGAGGATCGCAACGGGGAGCTGCGCTTGTGGCAGCACCGGATGGAAGAGCTGGAGCCGTTGGTCGCTGCGCAGCCTGCATCCCTCGGCAAAGCCGCCTGAGAAGCTGTCCGGGTCAGGGACTGCCGGGGTCCCTGACGTTTCCGCGTCTGCTGGACTATAATACTGCCCATACAGTCAATTACGAACTGGGGTGGGCAAGCCATGGGTTGGACCAAGCACGACTACGAGGATATTCCGGGCACTTACGTGTTCGACGGCAGGCACGCGCACGGCGCCTACGCGCTGAACAAGCTGCTGTTCTCCTTCTGCGAGGAGGCCAACCGGGCCGAGTTCGACCAGGATCCGGCCGCCTATTGCGACAAGTACGGCGTGGCGGGCAAATACAAGGAGTTCGTCCTGAAGAAGGACTTCCTCGGCATGCTCAAGGCCGGCGCGAACATCTACTACATGGCCAAGATGGCCATCCCGCGTGGCACCTCGGTGCAGGACTGCGGCGCGCAGTTCCAGGGCATCACCACTCCCGAGTTCCAGGCCAAGCTGCTGGCCAGGGCCGAGGGACTCACCGAGAAGCTGAAGGCACGCGAGGGTTACTGGAATGGCTAGGATCATCGGCGGCGTTACCAGCTCGCACATTCCGGCGGTGGGCAATGCCATCGCCAACGGCGTTACCCAGGAGCCCTACTGGAAGCGCTTCTTCGACGGCTACGAGCCGGCCAAGGCCTGGCTGCAGAAGCACAAGCCGGACGTGGCCATTGTTGTCTACAACGACCATGGCCTGAACTTCTTCCTCGACAAGGTGCCCACCTTCGCGCTGGGCTGTGCCGACAAGTATGACAACGCCGACGAAGGCTGGGCGCTGAAGCCTGTGGCCCCGTTCAAGGGCGACGCTGCGTTCTCCTGGCATATCGCCGAAAAACTGGTGGAGCAGGAGTTCGACATCTGCACCTGCCAGGAGATGAAGGTCGACCACGGCTTCGTCAATCCGATCCGTGCGCTGTACGGCACGCACGAGATATGGCCCATCACTACCATTCCGCTGGCGGTGAACGTGGTGCAACACCCGGTGCCTTCGGCGCTGCGCTGCCTGAAGCTGGGCCGCGCGTTGCGCAAGGCGGTGGAGTCGTACCCGGAGGACCTGAAAGTGGTGGTGCTGGGCACCGGCGGCATGTCGCACCAGTTGCAGGGCGAGCGCGCCGGTCTTATCGACGTGGATTTTGACCTGGAGACCATGGACCGCATCGCCAGCGATCCGGAGTGGTTCACGCAGTTCAGCAATTCCGAGATCATGCGTCGCACCGGCACCGAGGGTATCGAGACCATCATGTGGCTGGTGATGCGTGGCGCGCTGCAGGACAACGTCAAGGTGATCCACAAGCACTACCACGCGCCGATCTCGAACACCGGCGCCGGCGTGCTGGTGCTGGAGAACACGTTCATCTGACATCTTCCTCGCGCTACAACCTTCGCGGCAGCCTGCTGATGGTGGCCGCGATGGCCGGGTTCGCGCTGGAAGACGTGCTGCTCAAGCAGCTGGCCGCCACGCTGCCGATCGGGCAGATGCTCGCGCTGGTTGGCGTCGGTGGCGGCCTTGTCTTCAGTTTCATTGCAACGCTGGGCGGCAGGTCCGTGCTGTCGCCTGCGCTGCTTACGCGGCCGGTGATGCTGCGCAACCTGAGCGAGGCGGTGGGCTCGGCCGCCTTTGTGACCGCGCTGGCGCTGACCACGCTGTCCAGTGCCGCCGCAATCCTGCAGGCTACGCCGCTGGCCGTAACCCTGGGAGCGGCGCTGTTCCTCGGGGAATCCGTGGGATGGCGACGCTGGAGCGCGATCGGCGTCGGTCTTGCCGGCGTACTGCTCATCATCCAGCCGGGCATGGCCGGCTTCACGCCGGCGTCACTGTTTGCTGTGGTGGCAGTGATCATGCTGGGATTGCGCGACCTGTGCAGTCGCGCCGTGCCGCCGCAGGTCACCAGTCTGCAGCTGGCGGCCTGGGGATTCTTTTCGCTGGTGCCTGCAGGGCTCGCGATGATGCTTGCCCTGCGCACGTCACCGGTGTCGTTGGCAACGCCAGACGCCGTGCGCCTGGGCGCAGTACTCGTGGTCGGGTGCCTCGGCTACTACGCGCTGGTCGCGGCTACGCGTACCGGCGAAGTCAGCGCAGTGGTGCCGTTCCGGTATACGCGCCTGGTATTCGCGCTGCTGCTGGGTTATGTCGTGTTCGGCGAGCGCCCGGATGCGTTGACGCTAGGCGGCGCGGCACTGATCGTCGGCACGGGCCTGTACACGATCTGGCGCAGCGCGTTGCGAAGTCAACAGCAGGCACCTTGATGGCCGCCGCTGATTGGCAGTAACCTGTGGATCAATACCGGGCGAGTCAGGCAAGCCATGCGGGTATTGTCACTGGGAATCGCGCTGCTGCTGGCTGCAGCTGGCAGCCATGCGCAACAGGCTGCATCCGCCGATATCAACGCGCTGAAGCAGTTGAGCATCCTTGAGCTCAGCCAGATCCAGGTCACATCCGTTTCGAGAACCACCGAGCGCCTGTCTGACGCCGCCGCCGCCATTGTCGTGGTGACGCACCAGGACATCCGCCGCAATGGCGCGACCAATGTGCCCGACCTGCTGCGCGGATTGCCCGGCATTTATGTCGGCCAGCGCAATGCCAACAGCTGGGCAGTCGCTGCGCGCGGTTTCAGCAGCATCAATTCCGAAAAGCTGCTGGTGCTGAGTGATACGCGCAGCATCTACACGCCACTGTTCGCTGGCGTGTCGTGGGATGTACAGAACTATCTCATGGAAGATGTCGAGCGCATCGAGGTGATCCGCGGGCCAGGTGCGACGCAATGGGGATCCAATGCCGTCAACGGCGTGGTCAACATCACCACCCGGCATGCGCGCGACACCCAGGGTCTTTACCTGGAGGCCGGTGGAGGCACCGAGGAACGTGCCGCGCTGGCGGTGCGCAACGGCGGCCGGTTTGGTGAGCGCGGCTACTATCGCGTGTTCGGCCAGTACTTCGATCGCGATGCCAGTCAGCTGGCCGATTCAACCAGTCCGGATGACTGGCACATGGCGCGGGTGGGGTTCAGGACCGACTGGGAAGCAGGAGCGGCCGATGCCTTCACGGTGCAGGGCGCTTGGTACGAGGGCCGGGAGGGGCAGGTGGGTCCTGCCATCACCATCATCGGCCGCGCCGGCCCGCAGCCGCCGCTGCGCGTGGCGTTGGCCGGGGGCAATGTGCTCGGCCGCTGGCGCCATGAGCTCCACGCCGACTCGAGCTTCGAGCTGCGCGCCTACTACGACCACACGAACCGCAACGATCCGAGCTTTCGCGACCGGCTGCACACCTTCGATCTCGACTTCCAGCACAACTTCGGCCTCGGTACGCAGCTGATCACCTGGGGACTCAACTACCGGTGGACCACGAGCCGCACCTTCGGCAAGGGGGTGTTCGCCGTCGACCCGCCCCAGGCGCGTGACGAGTTTGTCAGCGGGTTCCTGCAGGATCAGATCGCCCTCAACGAGTCGTTGCACCTGACGCTGGGTACCAAGCTCGAGCACAATGACTTCAGCGGTTTTGAAGTGCAGCCCAGCGCGCGCCTGGCGTGGCTGCTGCCGCGGGAACAGACGCTGTGGGCGGCGGTGTCGCGCGCCGTGCGCGTGCCCACGCGGCTGGAGCGGGATATCGCAATCGAAGTCGCCCCGCCAGGCAGTGATCCGACCATACGGTGGCTTGGCAGCCCGGGTTTTGACTCCGAGAAGTTGCTGGCCTACGAACTGGGTTATCGCTGGCAGGTTTCGCCGCAGCTGGCGGTGGACCTGGCAACGTTCGTCAACCGCTACCGGGGCCTCGCTTCGCTGGAGCTCGGGGAGCCGTACATCGATCCGGCGGATGACCGGACTGTGTATCCCATTTTCACCGACAACCTCACCGACGGCCGCGCCGCGGGTGCCGAGGCGCTGGTCAACTATTCGCCGACCCAGCGCTTGCGGGTGACCCTGAGCTATTCGTACCTCGACCTCAACATCGATCCGCGGGGGCAGGACCTGAACCGGGGCAAATTCGCCGACGGCTCGACGCCACGCCACCAGATCGGATTACGCCCGACCCTGGACCTGGGCGAGCTGCAGATCGACGCATTCCTGCGCCACGTGGGCGCGATCCGCCGCGAACCGCAGATAGTCACCGGTGAAGGCCTACCGGCCTACACCGAACTGGACCTGCGGGTGGCTCGCAGCTGGAACCGGCTGCAGGTCGCGCTGGCCTTGCGCAACCTGCTGCATGACCACCATCCGGAATTCGGAGCGCCCGCCCAGCGCGGCGAGATCGAGCGCAGCATCCAGGCCAGCATCATCTGGCGGGTGCAATAGGCCGCCAGGCCAGATCGGCCCCTCACAAAGGTGGGGCCGACTCTTCCGTCACTGACTTCATGGGTCGCGGCGCCCGGGATGCGCCGGCCAGTCCCGCTGCATCTCGAGGAAGGTGAACGACGCCGACCAGGTGATCATGACCAGGCCCGTCAGCCCCTCCATCCCCGACATGAAACGGATGGGCCCGCGAGGCACGATCTCGCCGAATCCCACGGTGGTGTAGACCATGCTGGAGTAATACACGTAGTCGGTCAGCACGCCGGCTGAAGCCCCGGCGAGTTCGCCAAGGCCGTCGAACGCCAGCAGGAAGTAATAACCCAGCGCGAACAGCCAGATCTCGGCCGCGTGCGTGGCGAGAATGATCAGGATCAGCAGTGCAACGCGACGCCGGCGGCGATGGGCGAGCCTGGGCAGGAACTGGATGCAGGCGCGCAGGGTCTCGTAGTGCAGGAACACCACCAGCGCGATGATGCCGATCGTCGCCAGCACGACGATGCTGTTGGCCATGTCAGTGCGGACCGCCGGTGTCGCCGCCGCCACCGCTGCCCCAATCCTCATGCGCGCGCGAGATCACGTAGGCATGCACGGCTTCGACCTCCTGTACAGTCAGGATGTCGGCGAAGCTGGCCATGCCCTTCTGCAGGCGCGTTCCCTTCAACACGATATCGTTGAACTGTGCGTGCGCGGCCTGATCCATGTGCCGCAGGTCTTTCAGTCCGCCGACCGCGAGCTGGCCATGGCACTGGGCGCAGGTGCGGGCAAACACCTCACCCCCCTGCCGTATCGTGGCTTCACTGGCGCGCAGCGGTGGTGGATTGGGAATGGGCGCGGCCGGAGGCAAGGGCGGCAGCTGTTTCGTGCCGCCGAGCTTGAACACCAGCAGGCGCGCCGCGGCACGGTGCTGCGCGATGCCGGCACCGCGCTCGATCTGCGCGGCACCGCCGCCCCAGCCCGCGTTGACGGCAATGTATTGCTCGCCGTCGAGCTCGTAACTGATCGGACCGGAAACCGGTGCCGATTGCACCGGCATCTCCCACAGCAGCGCGCCGTCGGTGGCACGGAATGCGGCAAAGGTCTGCCTGGTCGTCCCTTCGAACACCAGGTTGCCGGCCGTGGCCAGCACGCCGCCATTGCCGTGGCGGGGCAGGGGTACGCGCCAGCGCGCCTCCTGCTTCACTGGATCCCAGGCCACCAGTCCGGCGCTTTCCCGCGACGCAGCTTCGCGCGTGAGCTCCATGCGCTTTTGCAGTGCCGCGCCCGAGTAGCCGCCCCAGCCGCTGTTGGAGCGATAGGGCTGCGGCCTGAAGTTCGGGTCGAAGGCGAACACGAACCAGTGCTCGTAGTAGGGGAAATAGGCCAGCCCCGTATCCGGGCTGTACGCCATCGGGAACCAGTTGTGCGCGCCGCCCGGACCAGGCGTGACCAGCACCGGATCGACGCCCGCATGCGCCTCAGGGTTGATGAGGGGCCGACCGGTCTGCTTGTCGATGCCGCTGGCCCAGGTCACCGGCACATGGTTCTGGGCCGAGATCAGCTCGCCCGTGGCGCGGTCGATCACATAGAAGAAGCCATTCTTGGGCGCATGCATCAGCACTTTGCGTTGCCGCCCCTCGATCGTGAGGTCGGCCTGCACGATGGACTGGGTGCAGGTGTAGTCCCAGTCTTCTTCAGGCGTCTCCTGGTAGTGCCAGCGATATTCGCCACTGCGTGCGTCCACCGCCACGATGGAACAGAGGAAGAGGTTGTCACCGCCCTGCGGGCTGCGATGCCGGTATGCCAGCGGCGAGCCGTTGCCGGTGCCGATGTACACCAGTTGCAGCTCCGGATCGTAGGCGATGGAATCCCAGGCCGTGCCGCCGCCGCCCAGCGACCACCACTGGCCGGTCCAGGTCTTCGCCGCCATCTCCATCACGCTGTCGGAGGCGGCGCCATCGGGCCCCTTCGACGGATCGCCCGGCACCAGCCAGAATTTCCAGCGGAACTCGCCTGTGTCGGCATCCCAGGCACTGACGAAGCCACGGACGCCGAGGTCCGCACCGCCATTGCCAATCACCACCAGGCCGTCGAACACGCGGGGCGCGCCGGTGATGGACCAGGGCTGGGAATCGTCGAAGGTGCGTGCTTCCCAGACGCGCTTGCCGGTCCTGGCATTCAGGCCGATGAGCCGGCCGTCGAGTGTGGCGATGATGACCTTGCCCTTCCAGAATGCCAGGCCGCGCGCCACCGGCTCGCAACAGGCGATGCGACCGAACTCGCGCGGCACCTTCGGATCGTAAGTCCAAAGTTCGCGGCCGGTCTTTGCGTGGTAGGCCGTGGCCACGTTCCAGGCGCTGACGTTGTAGATGACGCCGTCGATGAACAACGGCGTCGCCTCGACGCCACGGAAGGTGTCCAGTTCGGCGAACCAGGCGAGGCCAAGCTGCCCGACGCTGGATTCATTGATGGTCTTGAGCGGACTGAAGCGCTGCGCACTGTAATCGCGGCCGTCCATCAGCCACTGGCCGGATTCGGCGGTGGCATTGCGCATGCGCGCCGCGTCCACGGGCTGTGCTGCGATACCCGAACCGGGGAAGCCCTGACAGGCGGAGATAATGAGTAATGAGGCCGCCAGCGCGAGGCAGGTGGTGCCCCCGATGTGTTGTATTCTCATGGCCAGCGATCCTAAAGGATGTGGGGGTAATGGATATAGCTTCCTGTTCTGGCGGGCAGCCTTGCCACATGAATGCCGCATTGGCGGTGCTGCTGGCAGTTGCATCGGTTGGGGCCTGTGCTGCGCAGCAGCCGGCAACTGCCGCACGCGGGGACATCCGCATTGATGGCAGGAGCGTCCACCCAGAGAGCATCACCTCGGCCGCCGACGGCTCATTGTTCATCGGCAGCATGTCCGGCACCATCTTTCGGGCCGGTCCGAAGGACACCGTAGCCGCGCCGTTCATCACCCCAAATGCCGACAACGGACTGCGCGCCGTGTTCGGTGTACTGGCCGATGACCGGGGCGCACGCCTGTGGGTGTGCGCGGTGGCCAATCCCTTCGCCCGTGCACCCGGGCCGCAGCCTCCTTCGGAGGTGGTGTCATTCGAGCTGACAACCGGCAAGTTGATTGGCCGCTGGCCATTCCCCGCTCCTGGTGGCACCTGCAACGACATCGCCATTGGCGCCGACGGCGCGGCCTATGCCACCGACACACCCGGCGGACGCATCCTGAAGCTGGCCCCGAATGGCACCGCGCTCCAGGTAGTCGCCAGCCACCAGAGCCTGCGCGGCATCGACGGCATTGCCTTCGGCAGCGGCGGCGAGATGTACATCAACAATGTGCAGCGCCACGAACTGTGGCGCGTCGGGCTCACCGCCGACGCCACGGCGCCGCAGCTCACACTGCTCACCGCGTCGCGCCAGATGGAAGGCCCGGACAGCCTGCGCCCCATCGGCGGTAATCGCTTCCTGCAGGCTGAAGGGCCGGGCGGGCGGATCACGCTGGTCAGCATCCAGGGGGATGCAGCCACCATCGAAGTGCTGCGCGAAGGACTGCAGTCCACGCCGGGTGCCACGCTGGTCGGCAACACGGTCTACGCCATCGAAGGCAAGATCGATTACCTGGTCAATCCGCAGCTGCGCGGCCAGGATCCTGGTGAGTTCCGCGCCATCGCTATTCCCATGCCGCGTTGAAGTGCGGCAAGCATCGAGGCTGACATGAAAAAAGTCGCAGTTGTGATTCTGGCCGTCACTGCGGCCATCGTGGTGCAGGCACGCGCGCCCGGCGAACGCACGGCGTGGCAGGCGGTGGACTGCAACCATGCCTGCCTGTCGCAATGGACGCGCGACTACGTCACCGCGATGGCAAAGCGCGATGCGTCTTCACTGAAGCAGCACAAGGAGCTGCGCTTCACCGAGAACAATGTGGAGCTTCCGTTTGGCAAGGCAGGGCTCTGGGCCACCGCGACGGGCGTGGCCGCGGACGGCCTGATCGCGGCCGACACAGCCACTGGCAATGCCGCATGGCTTGGCACCGCAGTGGAGAATGGCAAGCCGGTGTACTTCGCGCTGCGCCTGGCGGTGCGCGACGGGTTGCTGGCCGAGGCCGAGACCATCGTGGTGCGCAACACGGGCCTGCCGCTGCCCTTCGGCGACGTGACCAAAGTCGTTCACGATCCCACCTTCAACGAGATCCTCCCCGCGGAGCGGCGCCGCTCGCATGCGCGCCTGCGCGCGGTGGCGGACAGCTATTTCAATACCGTGGAAGTCAACGATGGCGTGGTGTTCGCTCCCTTCGATGCCGATTGCGGCCGGCTGGAGAACGGCATCCTCACCACCGCGGCCAGCAGCGCCGGGCCGGGGGGCGGCAATGCGTCGTCGATCTCGCCGGGCTGCGAGGCGCAGTTCAAGCTTGGCATCTACCGCATCAACAAGCGCATCCGCGAGCGGCGCTATCCCATCATCGACGTGGAGCGCGGCGTGGTGGTGGCCACCGGCTTCTTCGATCACGCCAACGAGTGGGACCGCTACCTGCTAACCGACGGACGCGAGATGCGCACCGCGCTCAAGTGGCCCAATTCGATCTCGCTGATCGAGGCCTTCCGCATCCGTGATGGTGGGATCCACCGCATCGAGGCGGTATTCAGCTACGTGCCGCACATGATGCACAACCCCTTCTATCACTACGCGCCGGTACCACCGCCGCCGCCCGAGGATGCCGCCACGCTGCGCGAACGCTGCGACAAGGCCTGCCTTGAGGGGCTGGCCGCGCGTTTCATGACCGCGCTGGCGGCGCAGCGCCCGCAGGATGTGCCCTGGGCGCGCAGCGTCAAGTTCACCGAGAACGGCGTCGGCATCCAGGTGGGCGAGGGCATCTGGGGCTCGATCCGCAGCAAGTCCGACTTCGGCCTCACCGTGGCAGATGCCGGTGCGGGCACGGTGGCCTGGTACGGGCTCATCCACGATCACGACGCACCGGCCTATGCCGGCGTGCGCCTGAAGGTGACCGGTGCGCGCATCAGCGAGGCCGAAGTGATCGTCGCCCGCGAGCGTAACCCCGGCCCCTGGGCGGATCCGAAGCAGTTCCGCATCGGTGCGCAGTTTGACGCGCCGGTGGCGGCGGGCCAGCGCAGCTCGCGCCGCCAGCTGGTTGCGGCGGTCGAGGGTTACGCGCGCAGCATCGAGAAGAATGACGGCGCCGTGCACGCACGCTTCGATTCGGCCTGCACGCGGGCCGAGAATGGCCTGGTGGTGAGCAGCGGTGCGGTGGGCTCGATCGGCCTCGTGAAGTCTCCAGGCCTGCTTGCCCAGGGCTGCGAGGCCCAGCTGAAACTCGGCTTGTACCGCCCGCTGGATCGCCTGCGCGGCCATCGCGTGGTGGCAGTGGATGAGGAGCGCGGACTGGTGGTCGTCGCTGCCATTGCCGACTTCAATCTGGCGCAGCGCAAGTACCGCCTCACCGATGGCCGCGAGGTCGAAGCCGAGGCCGTCCACGCCATGGCGCGCGAGCTGTTCGAGGTCTACAAGGTGGTGGACGGGCGCATCGTCGCCATCGAGGCGGTGTCGGTGGATCAGCCCTTCGGCATGCCTTCGGCCTGGCGCAGCTGACAGGCGACGATCCGGCGGGGCCGGGGCGCCGGTTTTGCTGCACTGCCATACGTTCCTTGCCCGCGAAGTGTCCCTCCGGTACACTCCGCGCCCCCTTGCCACACCGCTATGCCTTGAGCGGGTGGCTTTATCCAGGAGGAGACAACATGAGGCATTACGAGATCGTGGTCCTGGTGCACCCGGACCAGAGCGAGCAGGTTCCGGCCATGCTCGAGCGCTACAAGGGCATGGTCACCGCCACCGGCGGTGCCATTCACCGCATCGAGGATTGGGGCCGTCGCCAGCTGGCATTCCCCATCGCCAAGGTGCACAAGGCGCACTACATCCTGATGAACGTCGAAATCGACCAGAACACCCTGGGCGAGCTGACCGGTTCGTTCCGCTTCAGCGATGCGGTACTGCGTCACCTGGTGGTGGGGATGGACGAGGCCGTCATTGAGCCGTCGCCGATGGCGCGCGGCGAGGACGAGGACGCTGACCGTCGCCGCGACCGCGACGACGAGGGCGACGACATGGGCGCGCGTTAAGGGGATATCAACATGTCACGATTCATTCGCCGCAAGAAATTCTGCCGCTTCACCGCCGATGATGTGAAGTCGATCGACTACAAGGACCTGGGCATGCTCAAGGGCTACATCTCCGAGACCGGCAAGATCGTGCCGAGCCGCATCACGGGCACCAAGAGCTTCTACCAGCGCCAGCTTTCGGTGGCGATCAAGCGCGCGCGCTTCCTGGCGCTGCTGCCGTACACCGACCAGCATTGAGGGCCAGGCTATGGACGTCATTCTTCTTGAGAAAGTGGCCAATCTGGGCAACCTCGGCGACCGTGTCGCGGTGCGTTCGGGATTCGCCCGCAATTTCCTGCTGCCCCAAGGCAAGGCGACGCTGGCTACCCCGGACAACGTGAAGAAGTTCGCGGCCCGCCGCGAAGAGCTGGAGAAGGTCCAGCGCGAGACGCTGGCCGGGGCCGAAGGCCGCAAGCTGCGATTCGAGGGCTTCAAGCTCACCATCTCGGCCAAGGCAGGCAGTGAGGGCAGGCTGTTCGGTTCGATCGGCACCGCCGACATCGCCGAGGCTGCCACGGCGGCCGGCCAGCAGCTGGCGCGCAGCGAGGTGCGGCTGCCCGCCGGGCCGCTGCGCACAGTCGGTGAACATGTGGTGACGGTGCATCTGCACACCGACCTGGACCTGGAGCTGCCAGTCACCATCCTGGCCGAAGAACAGGGCTGATTTACCCGGCTTTTGCCCAGTTTCTTTCCGTAGCCGGTCCACGCCACGATGGGCGAGAATAGCCTGGGCATGGACCGGTTACTGACCCCACCGCATTCGATCGAAGCCGAGCAGGCCGTGCTAGGCGGCCTGCTGCTCGACACGCAGGCCTGGGATCAGGTGGGCGACAGCGTCGGCGCTGACGATTTCTACCGTCCCGACCACAAGCTGATCTTCGATTCCATTGGCGAACTGGTCGCCGAGTCCAAGGCCATCGATGTGGTTACGGTGTCGGAGCGGCTGGAGCGCCGCGGCAAGCTCGCCGATGTGGGCGGGCTGGCGTACCTGTCAACTCTGGTCCGCGACACACCCACCGCAGCCAATGTACGTGCCTACGCGCATATCGTGCGCGAGCGCGCACTGTTGCGTTCGCTGATCAGCGCCGGCAATGCCATCGTCACCTCGGTGTACAGCGACGAGGGCCAGTCGGCCCGCGAGCTGGTCAATCACGCCGAGGCACGCGTATTCGAGATTGCCGAGCGCGGTGCGCGGCGCTCCGAGGGTGCGCAATCGGTGCGTTCGATGCTTCCCGAACTGATCGACAAGATCGACGAGTGGCACAACAACCCCGACAAGCTGCGCGGCGTGGCTACCGGGTTCATTGATTTCGACCGCAGGACCGGCGGCCTGCGCGGCGGTGACCTGGTGATCGTCGCCGGGCGCCCGTCGATGGGCAAGACCACGCTGGCCATCAACATGGCCGAGAACGT
>DATKBK010000014.1:0-4220 GCA_035514045.1 Steroidobacteraceae bacterium
CACGTTGAGGCGGTGAAAAAGATCCTCGCGGAACTGGCTGCGCGCCACGCGATCTTCCAGGTTCTGGTGCGTGGCTGCGATCACGCGCACATCGACGCGGATCGGCGTCTGGCCGCCGACGCGATAGAACTCGCCCTCGGCCAGCACGCGCAACAGCCGCGTCTGCAACGGCAGATTCATGTCGCCGATCTCATCCAGGAACAGCGTGCCGCCATCGGCCTGCTCGAAGCGGCCGCGACGCAACGCATCGGCGCCGGTGAACGAGCCCTTCTCGTGGCCGAACAGTTCGGACTCAAGCAGCTCGCCGGGAATCGCCGACGTGTTCAATGCGATGAAGGCCTTGTTCGCGCGCGGGCTGTGCTCATGCAGCGCACGCGCCACCAGTTCCTTGCCCGTGCCGGACTCGCCCGTCACCAGCACATTCACCGACGAGCGCGACAGCCGCCCGATGGCGCGGAACACCTGCTGCATCGCCGGCGCCTTACCGAGCAGCTCGGGCATCGTCGGTGGCGGCGCTGCGGTTTCGGTCTGGCGCTGCTGTTCACCGGCCTGCGCCGCGCGCCGCACCAGATCAACGGCCTGGTCCACGTCAAAGGGCTTGGGCAGGTACTCGAAGGCACCGCCCTCATACGCCGATACCGCGCTGCCCAGATCCGAATGCGCCGTCATCACGATCACCGGCAGTTCCGGATGCCGCTCGTGCACATTGCGCAGCAACTCCAGGCCCGACTTGCCCGACATGCGGATGTCGGTCATCAGCACATCCGGCACTTCACTGCCCAGCGTCGCCAGCGCCGACTCGGCCGCCTCGAACAGGCGCGGCAGCATGCCGGCGTTCTTCAGCGCCCGCTCCAGCACCCAGCGGATGGAGGCATCGTCATCGACCAGCCAGACGCGCAGCTGCATGTTGCTCACTCCCGTATCCCTTCCAGCGGCAGCAGCAGCGAGAACACGGTTCTGCCGGGCTGGCTGGTGAATTCGATGATTCCCCCATGGCGGGTGACCAGGTCCTGCGCCACGGCGAGGCCGAGGCCGGAGCCATTCGAACGGCCGGTGACCAGCGGCAGGAACAGCGTCTTCACCAGATCGGGCGGCACGCCCGGGCCGTTGTCCTCCACTTCGATCGCCGCCACCAGGCGATGGCGCACCTTGCCAATGTTGATGCTGCTGCGCACCCGGGTGCGCACCACGATGCGGCCGTGGTTGCCCACCGCCTGCATGGCATTGCGCGTCACATTGAGCATGGCCTGCACGACCTGGTGCCGGTCGAAGCTGGCATCCGGCAGGCTGGGGTCGTAGTCGCGCTCCAGCGAGACCCCGGCCGGGGCCTCGGCGCGGATCAGTTTGACGATGTGCTCGCACACCTCGTGGATGTTGAGCGTGTCCTTGCGCAGCGGTCCGCTGCCGCCGGCCATGGCATCGACCAGTGCCACCAGCCGGTCGGCCTCGGCGATGATCACGGCGGTGTATTCATGCAGCGCCGGGTTGGTGAGTTCCTTGTCGAGCAGCTGCGCCGCACCGCGCAGGCCACCCAGCGGATTCTTCACCTCATGCGCCAGCTGCCGCACCATCAGCCGGCTGGCGTCCATGTCGGCAAGGATCTGGTTGTCGCGCGAGATGCGCTGGCGCTGCGTGGCGTCGGACATTTCCAGCAACAGATAGGTGCCGGTGGCCTGGCCTTCCAGCGGCGTGACGATCAGGTCGATCAGGCTGGGCTCGCGGGTCGAGGAAGATCCCACTGCCTTCAGCAACAGTTCGTGCTGGTTGCAGGTCACCAGCGTATCGAGCGAACGATGCAGCACGTCCACCAGCTGGCGCGGATCGTAGAACAGCTCCGAGAACGGCCGGCCGCGCGCGTGGCGCAGGCTTACCGCCATGAAGTCCTGGGCGGCCACGTTGGCGTAGATGGGGCACAGCTGCGCGTCGAGCACCACGATGCCGGTGGACAGCGAATCGAACAGTTCCGTGGGCTCGAATTGCGACAGCGGCGAGGACCAGCTGTAGTCGCGCAGTGCCGGCGTCATCGCGGGGTTTCCTCCCCGCGCAGTGGGCGGACTAGTTGCCCGCGGGCGGCGGTCCGGGCTGCGCGGAGGTACGCCCCGGCGAAAGCACGCTCACCTGCTGCAGATGGAAGGTGGACGACGGGCCGCTGCAAACCACCTGGCCGTTCTGGTCCACGATGCGCACCGCAAGCGTATGGCTGCCGCGTAATACTTCGGGCAGGGTGAAGCTGATTGAACCGGGCGGCCAGTCCAGGCGTGCCACGCCATTGAACAACAGCTGGATGCGATGCCCCGTCCGCAGGCCCGGCTCGATCGACAACTTCACGTCCACCGGCTGCACACCGCGAAACGTCTCGTCGCTGACAGGCGCAAGGACGGCACACGTGGAGTAGGTGAAGGGCGCAGCCTGCGGCGGAGGCTGCAGCGGCGGCATCTGCGGAGCTGGAATCGGCGGCGGCAAATCGCCGCCCGAGGGCGGAGCTGAGAATACCGAGATGAGCTCGGCGCCCGGCACCGGATTGTCCGAGTAGTGCACCACGCCGTTGGCGTCTTTCCAGCGCCAGATCTCGGCCGCACCGGCGGTCAGTGCGACGCCGAACAACAGCAATGTGGCGACTTGGCGCATAGGGCATCAGCATAGTCCCATTTCCCGCCGTTTCAAGGAGGCCGACGGCGGCTGCTGGCCGCCGGCTTCCGTTAAGCCCCCGTTCAGAGGCTGTAATACATGTCCATCTCGCAAGGGTGCGTACTCATGCGGTAGCGGGTCACTTCCTGCATCTTCAGCCCCATGTAGGCATCGATCAGGTCGTTGGTGAACACTCCGCCGCGGGTGAGGAACTCGCGATCCTTGTCGAGGTGGTCCAGCGCCATGTCGAGCGAATAACACACCTGCGGAATGTGCTTCTCCTCCTCCGGCTCCAGGTCGTACAGATCCTTGTCGGCCGGATCGCCGGGATGGATTTTGTTCTGGATGCCATCGAGGCCGGCCATCATCATCGCCGCGAAGGCGAAGTACGGATTCGCGGACGAGTCCGGGAAACGCACTTCGATGCGCCGCGCCTTCGGGTTCGCCACCCAGGGAATGCGGATCGAGGCCGAGCGGTTGCGGGCCGAGTAGGCCAGCATCACCGGCGCCTCGAAGCCTGGCACCAGCCGCTTGTAGCTGTTGGTGCCCGGGTTGGTGAACGCATTGATCGCCTTGGCGTGGCGGATGATGCCGCCGATGTAATACAGCGCCGTCTCGGACAGGCCGCCGTACTTGTCGCCCGCGAACAGTGCCTTGCCGTCCTTCTGCAGCGACTGGTGCACGTGCATGCCTGAGCCGTTGTCGCCCACCAGCGGCTTCGGCATGAAGGTCGCCGACTTGCCGTACTGCGCGGCCACGTTCTGGACCACGTACTTGAGGATCAGCACCTCGTCAGCCTTGCGGGTGAGCGTGCCGGCGCCGACGCCGATCTCGCACTGGCCGCCGGTGGCGACTTCATGATGGTGCACCTCGACCAGCAGGCCCATCTCCTCGAGCGCATTGCACATCGCGCTGCGGATGTCCTGGTAGGCATCGACCGGCGGGACCGGGAAGTAACCGCCCTTGAGGCCGGGGCGATGACCCAGGTTGGGGCGATCAGGGAATGCGGTGTTGGAGTTCCAGGCGCCGGCGTACGACTCGATGGTGTAGCCCGTGCTGTTGATGGCGCTGTGCCATTTCACGTCGTCGAAGATGAAGAATTCATTTTCCGGACCGAACAGCGCGCCATCGGCAATGCCGGTGGACTTCAGATAGGCCTCGGCACGCCCGGCGAGCGAGCGCGGGTCGCGCTCATAGCCCTGCATGGTGGCCGGCTCGATGATCGAGCAGCGCAGGTTCAACGTGGTCTCTTCGAAGAACGGATCGAGCACGGCGCTGGAGGGATCGGGCATCAGGATCATGTCGGACTCGTTGATCCCCTTCCAGCCGGCGATCGAGGAGCCGTCGAACATCTTGCCGTCAGTGAAGATGTCTTCCTTGACCTGGTGGTGCGGCACGGTGACGTGCTGTTCCTTGCCCCGGGTGTCGCAGAAGCGGAAATCGACGTACTTGACCTCCTTCTCTTTAATCATCTTCAGGACGTCGCTCGATGTAGTCATGGCTCCTCCAGGTGGATTCTTGCTCTCGATGGCAGGCCCCTGAGCACTGCAGGCCCTGTGCCAAGCGGGCCCGCCTTGCCGATCAATGGGTTA
>DATKBK010000015.1:0-2347 GCA_035514045.1 Steroidobacteraceae bacterium
TGAGGCTGTGCACGAACAGGTCGATATCGGTATCGCCGTGCTGGTGCAGGCCGGCCAGGGTGTTGTCGAGCACCGTGAGCGCGCCAGTGGCGCGCGCCACCTTGGTGATATGACCGATGTCGGCAATGCGGTTCACCGGATTGGTGGGGCTTTCGAAGATCACCAGGCGGGTCGGCGTGGCAGTGAGCACGCGCTCGATGCCGGCATCGTCCTCGATCGACAGCATCGTATGGCGCACGCCAAAGCGGGCGAGCTGGCGGCGGATCAGCGAACGCGTCGGAGCATAGGTCTCGACGAAACACAGGACGTGGTCGCCGCTCCTGAGAAGTCCCAGCAGCGTCTGGGCAATGGCGCCGCCGCCGGAGGAGCACACGATGGCATCGTCCCCGCCTTGCAGCCCGGCCAGCGTGCGCTCCAGCATGCGCGTGGTGGGATTGGCCGAGCGTGAGTAGAAGAACCCCTCCTTCTCGCCGCGCAGGCTGGCCAGCGTTTCAGCTACTGATTCGTGCTCGAACTTGACGCTCAGGTAGATGGGCGCGACCAGCGGGCTGTTGGCGGGGGGCAGCGTCACCCGCGGCGGGTGGACAAGGCGGGTCTTCTGCTTCATGCGGCTATTGTCTTACCCCAGTGCCCGCAGGCGTTCGATACCGCGCTCCAGAGTTGCCTCCTGCTTGGCAAAGCACAGGCGCAACAACGTGTGCGGCACCGGTACGCGGTAGAAGGGTGTAAGCGGGATCGAGGCCACACCGCCCTGCTCCAGCAGCCGGCTGGCTGCCGCCATGTCATCGAGCCCTGCCAGCACCGGGCAACGGGAATAGTCCAACAGGGTGAAGTAGCTGCCCGCGGCGGGCAGCACGGCGAAGGCGCTGCCGGCCAGGCCGGCGGCAAGCAACGCGCGTTTGCGCGCAAAGAACTCCGCCAGGCCATCAAGCACGGCGGGCTGCTCCTGCAGGTACTGCGCGATCGCATGCTGGAAGGCAGTGGCGATGCTGAAGGTATTGAACTGGTGCACCTTGCGCAGCTCGCCGGTCAACGCGGGTGGTGCAATGCAGTAGCCCACCCGCATGCCGGTGGCATGCAGCGACTTGCCAAACGAGAACACCGCGAGCGAGCGCTGGCGCAACGCGGGATGCGACAGCACGCTGTGATGCCGGGCTGGCGGATAGACGATGTGCTCGTAGACCTCGTCGCTGACCACGATCAGGTCGTGTGCCGCGGCAAGTTGCCCAAGCTGCGCCATGTCCTGCGCACCCAGCACCGTGCAGGCGGGATTGTGCGGACTGTTGACGACGATCAGGCGCGTACGGGGCGTGATGGCAGCGCGCACCCGGTCCCAGTCGTATTCGAACCCGGGCGGCGCCAGTGGAATGTGCACGCAGGCCGCTCCTGCCACCCGCGCGGCCGGATCGTAGGAATCATAGGCCGGGTCGAACACCAGCACCTCATCGCCGGGCCCGACCAGTGCCGCGATGGCGGAGAAAATGGCCTCGGTGGCACCCAGCGTAATGGTGACTTCCTGCGCTGGATCCACCGCCTGGCCGT
Organism: Steroidobacteraceae bacterium; assembly: GCA_035514045.1. Lineage (GTDB taxonomy): Bacteria > Pseudomonadota > Gammaproteobacteria > Steroidobacterales > Steroidobacteraceae > ZC4RG30. The sequence continues at coordinate 1,543 of DATKBK010000015.1, forward strand.
ACCGCCGCCCGACATCGCGCGCGATGATTTCGCGCAGGGCCGGCAGGCCCGCCATCGGCGCATATTGGTTGTGGCCGGCGTGCATGGCCTCAGCCACCAGTTCGGTCAGCCGCGGGTCGATGGGATAGTCGGGAGATCCCTGACCCAGGTTTACCGCGCCGAGTTCCGCGGCACGTTGCGAGATGACGGTGAAGATCGTGGTCCCGACATCGGGAAGCTTGCTCACGCCGCTGCCTGTGCGGCAGCCAGCGCGGCGCCTACCACCCCCGCGGCCGGCCCGAGCATCGCTGGTCGCAGCGGCGCGCGTGACTCGAGCAATGGCGCGAATTCCTGCCAGTTCTCGACCACGCCGCCACCGATCACGATCAGCTCCGGCCAGAACAGGCGGTTGACCTCGCGCAGGTAACGATTGACCCGCGCCGCCCACTGCGGCCAGCTGAGTTGTTCATCGCTGCGGTTGCGCGCGGCCGCCCGCAGTTCGCCCTCGGTGCCGTCCACCTCCAGGTGGCCCAGCTCGCTGTTGGTCCAGAGCCGGCCGTCCACCAGCAGCGCCGAGCCGATGCCGGTGCCGAAGGTGAGCATCATCACCGTGCCTGCCACACCCCGCGCGGCGCCGTAGTGCGCTTCGGCCAGACCCGCGGCATCGCCATCGTTCAGCAGCACCACGGGACGCTGCAGACGCGCATGCAGCGCGGAGCCGGCGTCAAAGCCGATGAGGGCCGGGTCCAGATTGGCTGCGGTGTGGATCACCCCGTGGAGGACCACAGAGGGCAGCGCAACGCCTGCTGGCGCGCCTGGTGGTGCC
>DATKBK010000016.1:0-3284 GCA_035514045.1 Steroidobacteraceae bacterium
GCCACGGGATCATCGTCGCGCTCGATGATGTTACGGGCGGCCTCTTTGGCGATCTGCCGGTCGCGACCGACGCGCGTGTGCGCCAGGTAGTCGGCGGTGCGCGCCGCTGCGACTCGGTGCGCAATGCGCTGGCCACGATCACCGGCGAGGATTCCGCCTGGGTGCTGGTGCACGACGCCGCGCGACCCTGCATAGCCAGCGCAGACATCGAGCGGCTGGTCAGGGAGGTGGCGGAAGATCCCGTCGGCGGACTGCTGGCCACGCCAATGGCCGACACCATCAAGCGCGCCGATGCCGGCCAGCGCGTGGCCGAGACGCCGCCACGGGCAGGCCTGTGGCGCGCACTCACCCCGCAGATGTTCCGGCTCGGCATGTTGCGCACGGCGCTGGCTGCCGCCGAGGCCGGTGGCCGTGAGCCCACCGACGAATCCCAGGCCATGGAATGGCTGGGCTTCGCCCCGCGGCTGGTGGCCGGTGATCCGGGCAACATCAAGCTGACGACCCCGGCCGACCTGAAGCTGGCGGCTACGTGGCTGGCACAGGAGAATCGCGCATGACCTTTCGCATCGGCAGCGGCTTTGATGTGCATGCCTTCGGCCCCGGCGACCATGTGATGCTGGGCGGTGTGCGCCTCCCCGCGCAGCGTGGAGTGATCGCGCATTCCGATGGTGACGTGCTGCTGCATGCGTTGACCGATGCGCTGCTGGGGGCGGCGGGGCTGGGGGATATCGGGCAGCATTTTCCGGATTCGGATCCGCGCTGGAAGGGTGCTGCCAGCGTGCAGTTCGTGCGGCATGCGGTGGTACTGCTGACGGCGCACGGCTGGCAGGTGGTCAACGCGGACCTGACGCTGCTCGGCGAGACGCCGCGCATCGCCGCCCATCGCGATGCCATCCGCGACAGCATTGCGCAGGCGCTGGGCATCGATTCAGGCGTCGTGAATCTGAAGGCCACGACCACCGAGAAGCTGGGGTTCCTGGGTCGCGCTGAAGGCCTTGCGGCGCAGGCCGTTGTGTTGCTCGAGACCCGCTAGGAGCGCGATCGCCACTTCGGGGCATCCAGCAACACCAGAATCGCCCCCGACCCGCCATCCACCTCGCGTGCCGAGGCAAATGCCAGCACCGCATCCACGCGGCACAGATAGTTGCTCGCCACCAGCTTCAGTACCGGCCCCCGATTGCCCGAGCGCAGCCCCTTGCCGTGGATCACGCGCACCACACGCGCCCGATGGCGCAGGGACTCGGCCAGGAAGTCATGCAGCACCGGCTCGACCATCGCAGCGGTCAGCCCGTGCAGGTCGACCTCGGCATCCACCCGATACTGCCCGGCCCGCAGCCGGCGGAACACGGGCTTGCCAACCTGCGGCCGGTAGAACAGCAGCGCATCACCGGATTCCTCTACCGGCGCCAGCGGCGAGGCCAGTCCCAGGCTCTCCTGCAGCACGGCACGGCGGTCGGCGCGCGCAAACCGCGCGCGCGGTTTGGGACGCCGCGGCGTGGTGACCGCGGAGCCCGCCTCGCGCTTGAGCCGCCGCACGCCGTGCATGGCAGCGCGAAACAGCGACCGGTCATCCTCATCCATTGCTTCACCGCCGCCTTTCGTGGCTCGCTTCGAGTATTATTGCGCGCGGTGCGCGCCCATGCGAATCGCGCGCGCTCAAGCCCAAGGTCTCATGCACATTCTGGTCAGCAACGACGACGGCTATCGCGCCGACGGCATCCTGCAGCTCAATTCAGCGCTGGCACGGCTCGCCCGCACCACCATCATGGCACCGGACCGCAACCGCAGCGGCGCCAGCAATTCGCTGACCCTCGATGTGCCCCTGCGCGTGTTCGAGAGCGAGCCCGGCGTGCACTACGTGGTCGGCGGCACGCCCACCGACTGCGTGCACATCGCCATCTCCGGCTACTTCGATTTCGAGTTCGACCTGGTGTGCTCGGGCATCAACGACGGTGCCAACCTTGGCGATGACACGCTGTATTCGGGCACGGTTGCCGCGGCCATCGAGGGGCGCTTCCTGGGCCTGCCCACCGTGGCCTTCTCGCTGTGCATGGAGCCGGACTCCGGCCGGCACTTCGACACTGCGGCGCGGGTTGCAGGCGCGCTGGTGGCGCGCTTGCTGGAACACCCACTGGAGCGCGGCATGACGCTCAATGTGAACATCCCCGACGTGCCGTACACCGAGCTGCGCGGCATTCGCGCCACGCGGCTGGGCGGGCGGCATCGCTCCAAGCCCATCGTTCCGGTCATGGATCCCAAGGGCAAGCCGGTGTACTGGATTGGTCCGGCCGGTCCCGGCCAGGATGCGGGCGAGGGCACCGATTTTCACGCGGTGGCCAATGGCTATGTGTCGGTGACGCCGCTGCAGATCGACCTCACGCGCCACAACATGCTGCCCACCCTCACCGACTGGCTTGCTCCGCTGGCATGAACGGCATCAGTCACACCGGCATCGGCATGACTTCGGCGCGCACCCGCGACCGGCTGGTGCAGCGCCTGCGCGAGCAGGGCATCCACGATCTGCGCGTGCTCGAGCGCATCCGCAGCGTGCCGCGGCATATCTTCGTCGACGAGGCGCTGGCCAGCCGTGCCTATGAAGACACGGCCCTGCCGATCGGCTGGGGCCAGACCATTTCCCAGCCCTATATCGTCGCCCGCATGACCCAGGCGCTGCTCTCCGGGGGGCTGCCCGAGAAAGTACTGGAGGTCGGGTTCGGTTGCGGCTACCAGACCGCTGTGCTGGCGCCGTTTGCGCAGAAGGTCTTTGCCATCGAGCGGGTCGAACCGCTGGTGGAACGCACCAGGCTGCGACTGAAGGCGCTGGAGATCCGCAACGTGAAGCTCAAGCATGGTGACGGCATGAAGGGCTGGCCTACGCAGGCCCCCTTTGACGGCATCATCGTGGCTGCAGCCCCTTTGACCCTGCCCGAAGCACTGGTGAAGCAGCTGGCCCCGGGCGGCAGGCTGGTGGTGCCCGTCGGCCCCGATGGCCAGCAGCAGCTGCTGCGCATCACGAAGCGGGAAAATGGCATCCAGAAAGAAATGCTTGGCCCGGTGGTATTCGTGCCCCTGCTGGCCGGCGTGACATAAGGGCGGGCAGCGGGTTTCGAGACTGGTCGAATCGAAACGGACTAGACCGATTCGAGGCTCAGGTCAAGGGCTTGATTCGGCAACAGGACGCTGCTTACACTCCTGTAGCTGTTCGGCGACAGGCTCACCGGACGAAGACACTGAAGGTAGAGGGACGAAAGGACGGGTTTGGACAAGAACTAAAACGGGTCGAT
>DATKBK010000017.1:0-6746 GCA_035514045.1 Steroidobacteraceae bacterium
CGCATCATCCGCCTGTAGCACCGGCGGCAGGTCGAACACGATGACGCGATTGGCATAGCGCGCACGCAGTTCCGTCACCAGCGCGGTGGCGCGTTCCGAAGTCAGCAGCTCCGAGGAATGCTCCACCGGCGCGCGGGCCGGCAGCACGGCCAGGCGTTCGTAGCCGGCAATGCGCACGATCGCCTCTTGCACGGATTTGCCGGACTGCAGGCAGTCCTCGACGCCGAGCACAGGCTCGATCCCGAGTCGGCGATGCACGCTGGGGTTGCGCAGATCCAGGTCCACCAGCAGCGCCGTGCGTCCAAGCTCGGCGGCGATGGCGATGGCGAGGTTGATCGCCGTCAGCGTCTTGCCGGCATCGGCGGTGGGGCTCAGCACGGCCAGCGTGTTTGCCTGCAGCTGGTCAAGACGACGCAGCACCTGCGTGCGCAGCAGTTTGTAGGCGCTGCCACGCTCGCCACCGGCACTCGGGGGCAGGATGTGCTCCCGCTCCAGCTTGCGTGGATCCGGCATCAGCAGCGGCGTACGGAAGGTGGCGGTCTCCTCCTGCCGGTCGGCAGCGGGTTGGTGTTCCTGCGCCTCGGTACGCACCGGCCGCGGCCCGGCAGCCCCGGCCGCGCGGGTGGTGGTCTCGCGCTGCCGCGACGCCAGCTCCAGCGCGCGCGAAATGCGCTCCATGCTCATCAGCTGCCCAGCCTGCGCAGGGCCACCGCCAGCAGCACGTCGAGCGGCCGATAGAGAAAGTGCACCGCGACCACGGCCAGGCCCACTGCGGCAGCGCTGCCCAGCAGCGCGAAGTGCTGCCTGCGCCGGCGCGCGACCAGTTGCGCGGCAGTCTCGAACCAGGGAATCACCGCCAGCGGTGCCACGCTGAGCACGCTGGCAATATCCTCGCGCCCGCGAATGCTGTGGTCCAGGGTCTCCAGCAGCACGGCCACGCCGGTCGCCAGTGCCAATGCCACGACCAGGCCGAGCATGATGATCAGCTTGCGGTTCGGGCTGGTCGGTTCATCAGCCGGGACCGGCGGGTCGATCAGCGTGAAACGTTCACCCTTGCGGTCCGCTTCCAGGCTCTGCGCGATCTGCGCCTCCATCTGCTTCTGGCGCACCTCGCGGTACCGCACCTGCGTGCTGTCCAGTTCGCGGGCAAGGGTCATGTACTCGCGCTCGACGCCCGGCGTGGCTGCGAGGCGTCCTTCCAGCATAGCGATCCTTGCCACGACATCGTCGCGCCGGGTCTCGAGCGAGGTGCGCTCCGACGCGGCAGCCTCACGCTGCGCCCGCAGCTGGACCCAGGCGGGATTGTCGGGCTCATCGGCAGCCGCCGAAGTCGCTGGCGCGCCGACATCGGCCACGCCCGGATCAGCCAGCGTCTCCACCAGCCGCTGCAGCCGCTGCACATCGGGGTGCTCCGGGGCGTAGCGCTGCTGCGCTGAGGCAAGTTCGGTGCGCGCATCCTGCAGCAGCCGCTGCCGCTCGTTGTCGGCATCGGTGTCGGCCGTGCTGGCCGCCAGTCCTTCGATCTCGCGGCGGATGCGCAGCACATCGGGATGGTCCGGCGCATAGATGGCGCTCAGTCGCGCGTAGTCCGAGCGCAGGTACTTGAGCCGGTCCGCCGGCGCCATCACGCGCTCACCCGTGGAGGCATACACGGGCGAGATCCGGTTCAGCTGCGCCAGCTGCGCGTCCAGGAACACGATCTGCTGGTCCAGCGCGCGCAGCTGTGTATCGATGTCGCGCTTCTCGTCATCCGCCCGGTTGACGAGCTGGATGTTCAGGCTGTTCAGCTCCGGCAGGTTGTTGAGGTTGCCGGCCTTGAACTCTTCCAGCTGCGCGTCCAGCACCGCGATCCGCTCGTTCAGCTTGTCGGCCTCGTCGCCGAGAAACCCGGCCGCCTGTTCGGTCAGCTGCCGGCGGCTCTGGAGATTCTCCTGCAGGTACAGCGAGGACAGCTCGTTGGCGACGCGCGCCGCGATCTCCGGCGAGGGACTGCTGTAGCTCAGCGAGAAGGCGATGGTGGCTTCGACCGGACGGCCCTGGCGCGGATCGATCACGCTGGCCTTGATGGATCCGAAATCGATGTCGTCGCGGATCATGCCCAGGATCGTCTCGCGGCCCCGCCGCTTGCGTTGCTTCGCGTACAGGTCGTACTTCGCGACGATGCCCAGCAGGTTCTCCGAGGTCATCACCCGCTGGTTGATCACCTGGATGCGCTGGTCGGCAAAGCTGGTGATCGTCGAGCGCACCAGATCCGCCGGCACTTCCTGCTGTTCGATCAGGATGGTGCCGGTCGACACATAGGTGGGTGGCCATAGCAGGGCCGCGATCACGGCGACCAGCAGCACCGCGACCAGCGTGAGCAGCATGGGCCACTTGCGTCGCCGCCATACCGCCAACGGCTGCAGGCGGCTGGTCTGGATCGCGTCCGTCATGGTGCGCACCGTTCACCAGACATGCGCCCCTCCCCGCCAGCTGACGCCGAGCTGCGCGTTGAAGCCACTGGCATGCTGGCCGGTGGCATTGGTGATCTGGTCGACATGGCCCCCGCTGAACGCCAGCGACCAGCGCTCGGCGATCTGCCAGTCCATGCCGGCCGAGGCGCTGCGGTAGCGCGCGCTGTTCAGGCGCAGCCCAAGGCCGGCCAGTACATCCTTGCTGCGGATGTAGGCGGCGCCAGCGTTGACAGAGAGACGTTCGCGCAGGCGCAGCGTGAAGCGCAATGTGGCATCGTCCCGACGGGTCAGATAGCCGCGGCCGGTTGGCGCGATGCGCCGCCCGGCCGACAGCGTGGTGGTGAGGCGCTCGCCACCGCGGCTCAACGCGGCGCTGTAACTGGCGCCATGCTCGCGACTTTGCGCCCCCTCGACCCGGGACGGGCCGGCGGACAGTGTCAGGCTGAAGCGCTCGGCAGGTCGCACTTCGTACTGCACCAGCACGGCGGAGTCACGGGACTCATGGGTCGTACCACTGGCCGCAAGTTCGCCGTGCGACGCGGTCACCGCCAAGGTCGAGCGCGGGCTCAGCTGGTAGCTGCCGCCGAGCTGCGCCGAGCGGTATCGGTAGTCCACCAGCGCGGCTTGCTGACCGGGATAGAAATCGAATTGAACGGCTGCACCCAGGTTGAGGGCCAGGCGCTCGCTGGCCGACCAGCTCAGCGTGAACGACCCGCCCGCCGTCTCGTGGCGCTGCTCGCTATCCGTCAGCCCCGAGGTGCCAGCCTCGCTGGTCAGCGTGGTATCGCGCGCGGCGTTGGTTCGTGCCTGCCAGCTCCATCGCTCCCGGGAGCCGCGCAAGATCGCGCCCACGTCGGCGTCCAGGCGATCAAGGGCGGCGTCCTGTTCGTAGCGGCGCTGCGAGGCGCCTGCCATGAGTTCCAGCGTCGCAAGCTCGGTGCTTCGTTGCAGGGTGAGGTCTGCAGCAGCGGCGATGGCTTGCGCATCTATGTTGCCGGGGTGGCCGGCCGGCACCAGGCGCGCGTTGGTCTCCGCCAGGGCCCGTACCTGCACGCCGGGCTGCACGCTCCATTGCGCGGCCAGCGCGGCATCATGCGACACCAGCAACGATACGCCGAGACCGACGCCAGCCTTGAGCGTGTGCAGACCGCGCGCTGTCACGGCACCACCACAGTATCTCCGCTCTGCAGCAGGATGTTCTGCTCCAGTGCCTTGCCCTGCGCGACGTCCGAGTAGCGGAAGCGCAGCGCGATCAGCCGCGCGCCGTCGCGCCGCAGGATCCGGATGTCGTCCACGTCCGCGTATGGCGTGGCCCCGCCGGCCAGCGCCAACGCCTGCATCACGTCCAGCGGCCTGCTGAGCAGAAAGTCACCGGGTCGATTCACCTTGCCGGCCACGTAGATGCGATTGCCGGCGATGGCCTTCACGGCCACGGTGACCACGGGATCGGGAATGAACTTGCGCAAGCGCTCGTCAAGCGCGCGGCGCAGGTCCTCGACCGTGCCGCCGGCCGCCGGCAGATCGCCCGCCAGAGGAAAGCTCACGCCGCCGTCGGGTCGGACGATCAGCTCGGCCTGCAGATCCGGCTCCTTCCACACGGACACCTGCAGCACGTCTCCCGACTGGATCTGGTACGGCGGTTGCGCTGGCGGCTCCTGCGTGTCTGCCGCCACGCCAGGACTCGCAGTGACGACAAGGATCAGGCCCGTCTGCCACAGCAGGCGGAGCGTGGAGTACAACGCTGGCATGGCCGCATGAGAACGCATTTGTATTACGATTGCGTGGCGCGCCGGGCGCTTCGGGCCGCAGCCCGGTCAGGCCATCGCCGCGGCAACGCGGCGGCGGCTACGCCAGCCGATTGCGGCCAGCCCCGACAGCAGCAGCCAGCCGGCGGCCGGCAGCGGCACAACGGTCATCTTCGGCAGGAAGGATATATCGAGCGAGTAGGCTCCATAGCCTCGCGGGCCCGCGGTCTGCGCATACACGCTGGTGGTGAAGCGCTCGCCCGCGGCGATGTCGAACATGACCAGGGCATTGCCCATCAGCGTCAGGTCTTCGCGCTCGAACAGCGCCACCGTGGTTGACAGGGTCGAGAACAGATCGCCGAAGGCCAGCCGCTCGATTTCCAGCGTCACGGTTCCGGCCACCGAGCTGACAAACTCCGCCACCGAAAAATTGGCGGGCTGCACCAGCGTGGTGAACGTGGGTACCAGTCCGGCCGAGAGGTCAACTGCCTCCGCGTGAGCCCGGGAGCCGAACGCGGCGCAGACCAGCAGCAGCAGTCCTGCGAACAAGGGGCGGTGAACGGCGCGGATCATGACTGGCCTCCTGACTGGCGGGGTTGCGGCACTTCGGTGCGGCGGGAGTCGAACACGTACTTGTCGAAGAAATAGCGGCGGAGCGATTGGCCCTGGGGCACGCCGTCGGCCATGGCCTCGATCGCGGGTGGGCTCTCCTCGGCGGTGCGGGTGCCCCCCATGCGTACCAGCCGCAGCCGCGCATAGGGCTGCTGTGTGCCGTCCAGTGCGAGCAAGTGCAGATCTGCGCGATCCACCTGCAGCTCCGGTGAAGCGCCCTCATTCACAATTGCTTCGAGGCTGCCCACATCGAGGTCGAGGTAACGCACCAGGTCGGCGCCGGAATCCAGCAGCACCGGCACCAGATCCCGTCCCCGCAAGTCGCCCTCGCACAGGGCCCCCAGGCGCGACAGTGTCGTCTTGATCGCGTAGCGGATGACGTCCGAGTTGCGCACCCCCAGGCGGCGCGACAGCCGGCGTAGATTGCGTACATCGGCGGCGCTGAGCCGGATCGAGACGGCCTGCTTTCTTCCTTCCAACGCCACGTGCTGCGCTCCCATTCAACTTAAGTGGAAGTGAATGTGAACTGCGCAGGTGACAGTGATCTTGCCGAATCTTTACGCGCCCAGCACCTCCAGCGGAGCATCCGTCCGGAGCTCCGCATAATTCAACACGGCGCAACTTTTTCATCGCCCGCGGGACCCGCAAGCGCGCGACAAAAACTGCTGCTGTTTTTGAAAGCCTCGCCAGTGTCGATGGACAACGTGAACGTGGGATTAAAACGCGATGAAACAGGCAGCAGTAAATGTAGGCAATACAGGTGCTTAGGTGACTACGCTCGAAACACAATTAGAGATGCATCGTAACTGCAATTGTCACTCGCACGCAGCGCAGTGCGGTGCGGTGCGCCGCCTGCGCCGGAGAACTTCGGTAATTGAGGGAGAAGGAGCCGGTCGGCTCAGGAGTGACTGATCACGCCAACGCTGCGATACCAGGCCACGGTGCTGCGGATTCCCGCCCGCAGATCAATCGAGGGCTGCCACCCCAGTGCGCTCATGCGCGACACATCCAGCAGCTTGCGTGGCGTACCGTCGGGCTTGCTGACATCGTAGCGCAGCCGGCCCTTGAAGCCGGCTGCCCAGGCCACCAGGCCCGCCAGTTCTGCAATTGACACATCCTCGCCCCAGCCCACGTTCACGGGCAGTCCGTCGCTGTAGCGCTCCATCAGGAACACACAGGCATCGGCCAGGTCATCGACATGCAGGAACTCCCGACGCGGCTTGCCGGTGCCCCAGATCTCCACTTCGTCGGCGCCGCGCGCCACTGCCGCGGTGAACTTGCGGATCAACGCCGGCAGCACGTGAGAACCGGCTGAGTCGAAGCTGTCGCCCGGGTCGTAGAGGTTGGTCGGCATTGCGCAGATGGCGTCGAATCCGTACTGCTTGCGGTAGGCCTGGCACATCTTCAGGCCTGCGATCTTGGCAATCGCATACCACTCGTTGGTCGGCTCCAGCGGCCCCGTGAGCAGACAATCCTCGGGCATCGGTTGCGGAGCGTGCTTCGGGTAGATGCAGCTGGAGCCAAGGAATAGCAGCTTGGCCGTGCCGTGGCGGTACGCGGCATCGATCACATTCGACTGGATGACCAGGTTCTCGTGGATGAACTCGGCCGGCCGCGTGTCATTGGCGAGGATGCCCCCGACGCGCGCCGCGGCCAGATACACCTGCGCCGGCCGCTCGGCGGCGAAGAATTCCCGCACCGCCAGCTGGTCGGTCAGATCCAGCTCGGCACGGGTGCGCAGCAGCAGCTCGACCCCGGGCTGCCTGCTCAATCGCCGCACCAGCGCCGAGCCGACCAGCCCGCGGTGGCCGGCGACGAAGATCTTCATGCGTACGAGACTACTCCGGATAGCGGTAGGTCTTGAACCCTTCCCGGGCAATCACCGCGTCGCGTTGGGCAATTTCAAGATCGGCGGCCACCATCTCGCCCACCAGCT
>DATKBK010000018.1:0-6678 GCA_035514045.1 Steroidobacteraceae bacterium
AATTGGTGGGGTAGCACGGAACCTTCCTGAAGCGTTTCCTCGCGCTGGCGCCCAGCACGTCGCTGACCGGGCTGCTGATCTGATGGGCGATCTCTCTCAGGTGTCCGAGCGCGCTTTGATCGAGGCAGATCCCGGCTGGCGCGCCAGATTCTCGCGTTGGCTGGACGCGTTCAGCGCGCAGGGGTTCGGATCCGTGAAGACCTATTGGGCCCGCGCATCGATCGAGTTGAATACGGCCAGAAGGATTCAGGTATTGGAGCAGGCCGTGCAGATCGCTCCAGCCAACTCCGCAATCCTGACGAGTTTGGCTGCCGAATACATGCGGCAGCAGCAGTGGGATAAAGCGATAGACAAGTACCGCGAGGCCGGAGAGTTGCCGACCATGCAGTCCGTCGCAGAGCGGTCCATGATTGACCACAACATTCAGACGGCGGAAAAGTTGCGCGCCGCTGAAGCAATGCCGGCCGATCGCAATTAAGGGACTAAACGGTCACCCTGGGATCATTCAATCCGACGCGGCCCGTCAGCCCGCCGCATCCAGCACCAATACCGTAAGGCCACTGACATCCCGCAGCACCCGGTGGGGGCGGGCTCCCAGGGCTGCCACCGGACGTGCGACTGCCAACCCTGCGTCGCGCAGTACAGAGCCATCCATCACGTGCGCCGACTCGAACACCAGCAGAGCCCCGCCAAGCACCGACTGCTCGTGGCACGCGATCGGCAGGCCGGTGACAGACAATCCTTCCCACGGATCGTTGGTGTCGTCCAACTCCATGTCCAGCCGTTCCCAGAATCCGCGCGCCTCGGCCAGATCCGCACAGGGGAGGCTCAGGTGGCGAAACCTGCCAAGCGCAGTCTGGCGCGGCGGTTCGGCCGGCGCCGAGAAGGTGCGTGCCTCCTGCACCCGCAACAATGCACCGCCGGGTTCGCGCAGTTCAACCACATTGAACTGATGGCCGCCAAGCTGCGTGCGCTCCATCCCGATGAGCCGGGTGGACAGCTCCTCGGCCAGAGCGGCCACCTCCGGTCGCACGAAGGTCAGGCACAGCGGTTCATCGCCGCCTGCGTGCAGGCCGATGGCCAGCCCGTCGCAGTACACAACGCCATAAGGATGAGGCCAGACGTCACCAGGCTCGGCGGCGACGAAGCCCAGCGCCTGCCAGCGCTGCCAGGCCGCACCGGTGTCAGGCGCGAGCAGCGAGAGTTCGAGGAAGCGGCCGAGCATTCTCGTTCTCGCGTCTACAGCATGGGCTGGAGCAGCTTTGCGATCAGCCCCACCTGTGCTGCCTCTGCATTGAGCGCGGGAATGTAGCGCAGCGACTCACCACCGGCGGCACGGAATTCCGCATCGCCCTCGTGGCCGATCTCGTCGATGGTCTCCAGGCAGTCCACCGCGAAGCCGGGGCAGATGGCATCGAGCCGCCGCACGCCGCTCGTTGCCAGCTGCGCGAGCACTGCGTCGGTGTAGGGCTTGAGCCATTCGGCCGCGCCCACCCGCGACTGGAAGCTCAGCGTCCAGTCCCCGGCGCGCAGATCAAGCGCTGCGGCCAGCGCCTGCGCGGTGAGCTCGCATTTGCGCTGATAGGGATCGCCCAGCTCGCAGTACTTCTCCGGGATGCCATGGAAGGTAATCAGCAGGTGATCGCCTGCGCCGTGGCGGGCCCGATGCGCACGCACGGTGTCGGCCAGCGCCGTGATGTACGCCGGCTCGGTGGCATAGTCGCTTAGCAGATGCAGCTCGGGCACGTAGCGCCAGTCGCGCAGCGCCTTGCCCACCTGGTCGCTGGCCGCCGCATTCGTACTGCCCGAGTACTGCGGGAACAGTGGCAGCACCAGGATGCGCTGCGTGCCGGCGGCACGCAGCGCGGCCAGGCCCTGGGCCACATCGGGCGTGGAATAGAGCATGCCCAGCTCAACCGCCACCGGTTCGCCCACGCGATCCTTCAACACGGCGCGCAGCGCATCACGCAGCGCCGTCGAGTGCAGCAGCAATGGTGAGCCGCGTTCCGTCCACACGCGCCGGTACTTGGGCACCACCCGTGCCGGCCGCAACGGCAGGATGATCAGGTAGAGGATCCAGCACCAGATGGCACGCGGCACCTCGATGGTGCGCCGGTCGCGCAGCAGTCGCCGCAGGAAGCGGCGCACGCCCGCGGTGGTCAGCGCATCCGGCGTGCCGGAATTCACCAGCAGCACACCGGTGCGGTACGGCGGCGCATCGCCAAAGCTCGGCGAGGGCTGGTAGCTAGGCATCGCTCCACTTGTCCAGCGGCTGCTCCTCGTCCGGCGCGTCTTCCAGCGTCTCGGCCAGGTGCCGCGCGAAGAAGCTCAACGTTCGCTCGCGCGCCAGCCGCGCCGCGGCGGCATCGAAGGAGGCGCGCTGGTCGCAGTTGAAACCGTGGTCGGCCGGGTAGGTGAAGTACTCGCCTTGCGGATGCGCGGCGCGGATCTTCGCGATGGCCTCGGGCGGCAGGGTCTTGTCCTGCTCGCCGAAGTGATACTGCATCGGCACCCGCGGCCGGCGGTCGAGCAGCTGCACGGTCCGCGTGCCGTAGTAGTTCACCGCCGCACGGATGGGCAGTTCACAGGCGGCCAGGTAGGCCAGGCTTCCGCCCCAGCAGTAGCCCACCACCCCCACCGGCCCATTGCGCTTCACCACATTGATGCAGGCACCGAGGTCCAGCAGGATCTGCTGTTCGGTGAGCTGGAGCGCATATCCGCGCCCCTGTTCAACCGATGGCGGGCTGTAGTCCAGCTCCACGTTGCGCCGTACGCGGTCGAACAGGCCGGGCGCGATTACCACGTAGCCCTCGGCGGCAAAGCCTTCGGCCCCCGCGCGGATGTGGGAGTTCACGCCGAAGATTTCCTGCAGCACGATGATGGCGCCGCGGGGCGTGCTCGAAGCCGGCGCCAGCCAGGCATCGAACTCATGACCATCGCGAGCCATCAGTCGCGTGAAACTGCCTTTTGCGGTGGCCGCCGTCATGCCGCGCGCTCCACGATGGCGGTTACGCCCATGCCGCCGGCCGTACAGACCGAGATCAGACCGCGCCGTGCCTGCGGCATCTCCTGGAAATGCTTCGCGGCCACTGCGAGGATGCGGGCGCCGGTGGCGGCGAAGGGATGGCCGAAGGCGATGCTGCTGCCCTTGAGGTTGAGCTTGTCGCGGTCGATCGCTCCGAGTGGCGCATCGCGGCCCAGCCGCTCGCGGCAGTACTCCGCCGACTCCCAGGCCTTCAGCGTGCACAGCACCTGCGCCGCGAAGGCCTCGTGGATCTCGTAGAAATCGAAATCCTGCAGGGTCAGGTTCGCGTCCTGCAGCATCGCGGACACCGCATACGCCGGCGCCATCAGCAGGCCCTCGTGGCCGCTGGCGAAATCCACCGCCCAGGTCTTGCCATAGGTCAGCAACGCCTTCACCGGCAGGCCGTTGGCGTTTGCCCAGGCCTCGCTGGCCAGCAGCACGGCGGCGGCGCCGTCGGTGAGCGGCGTGCTGTTGCCGGCGGTGAGCGTGCCGGCCGGGCCGGGGTCGAACACGGTGCGCAGCTTCGCCAGCTTGTCGATGGTGGTGTCGCCGCGCACATTGTTGTCACGCTGGAGGCCCATGAACGGCAGCACCAGATCGTCGTGAAAGCCCGCTTGCCAGGACGCTGCGGCGCGCAGATGGCTCTGCACGGCAAACGCATCCTGGTCGGGCCGGCTGATCTGCCAGGTCTTGGCCATCAACTCACAACTCTGGCCCATTGAAAGACCAGTGCGCGGCTCCACCACTCCCGGCATCACCGGCCTGAAATGCTTCGGTCGCAATCCCAGCCATGGCATCAGTCGCTGGCCGAAGCTGCGGCCGCGATAGCTCGCCAGCATCAACTCGCGATAGGACGCCGGATACACCACCGGCGGGTCGCTGATGGTGTCGACGCCGGCTGCAATGCCTGCATCGATCTGCCCCAGCGCGATCTTGTTGGCCACCAGGATGGCCGCCTCGAGACTGGTGCCGCAGGCGCGCTGAATATCCAGTCCCGGGGTCTGCGGGTCAAGACCTGCGGCAAGCACACACTCGCGCACCAGGTTGAAGTCCTTCGAATGCTTGAGCACGGCGCCGGCGATGACATCGCCCAGGCGTTTGCCCTCGAGCCCGAAGTGCTCGACGGTGCCGCGCAGCGCGGCGGTGAGCATGTCCTGGTTGCCCGCCCTGGCGTAGGCGCCGTGGGAGCGCGCGAAAGGAATGCGCTTGCCACCGACGATGGCCACGCGCCGTATCGAAGCTGCTGCCAGCATGAGCTACCCCGGTCCGGTTAATAAGTGATCCCGAGGCGCTAGTGTAGACTGCCCCGCTTCATGGGGCGCGCCATCGACAGCAGCTACGAAAGCCGTATTGCCGCGCTGGTCAATGCCCGCGAGCGCGGGTTGCTGCAAGGTGGCCTGAAGGGTGTGGAACGCGAGGCCCTGCGGGTGACGCCAGCCGGGCGCATCGCCCATACCCCGCATCCGGCCGCGCTGGGTTCGGCGCTGGCCAGCGAGCACGTCACCACCGATTTTTCCGAGGCGCTGATCGAGCTGGTCACCCCGGCCTTCGCCACCAGCTGGGAGCTGCTGCAGTACCTGTGCGACCTGCACCAGTTCGTGCACCTGCACCTGGGCGATGAGGTGCTGTGGGCCGCCTCGATGCCCTGCCAGCTGACCGGCGATGCGGACGTGCCTTCGGCGCGTTACGGCGATTCGCATGTGGGGCGCATGAAACATGTGTATCGCGAGGGCCTGCGGCACCGCTATGGCGCGTTGATGCAGGCCATCGCCGGCGTGCACTTCAACTACTCCTTTCCGGCTCGTTTCTGGGAGGTTTACGCCGCGGTGCGCGGCCAGCGCGGTGGCGCCACGCAGGCGTTCCGTTCTGCCAGCTACTTCGACCTGCTGCGCAACTATCGGCGGCTGTCGTGGATCGTGCTGTACCTGTTCGGTGCCTCACCGGCCGTGGGCCGGGACTTCGTGGGCAATTCGCTGGAGGGACTGGTGGCGCTGGATGAGCACACCGCCTGCGGTCCGCATGCCACCTCGCTGCGCATGAGCGACTTGGGCTACCGCAATCGCAACCAGGCCGCCGTCAGTGTGTCGGTGAACAACCTGGACGAATACCTGCGCGATCTGAAGCACGCCGTGACCACGCGCCACCCCGCCTACGAGAAGCTGGGCGTGCAGCGCGGCGATGCCTGGATCCAGCTCAATGCCAATGTGCTGCAGATAGAGAATGAGTACTACAGCGCAATCCGTCCCAAGCGGGTGGCGCGCTCGGGCGAGAGCCCCAGCAGCGCGCTGCGGCGCGGCGGCGTGGAATACATAGAGATGCGCGCACTCGACTGCTCTGCCTTGGACCCGGTGGGCGTCAACCGCAACAATCTGCACTTCCTCGAAGCCTTCGCGGCACTGTGCCTGCTCAAGCACAGCCCGCCCATCGGCACCACCGAGCAGGAAGCCATCGACGACAACTTCCTCAAGGTGGCACGCCGTGGGCGCGAGCCGGGGTTGAACCTGGTGCGCGACGGGCGGCAGCTGCCGCTGGTGTCCTGGGCCGCCGAGATGCTCGATGGCATGGCCGGCGTGTGCGAACTGCTCGACGAGGGCGATGCGGCGAAGCCCTACGCCACGGCGCTGCGCGCGCAGCAGGAAAAGATCACCGACAGCGCCCACACGCCGTCGGCGCGGTTGCTGGCTGAACTTGAGACCGGCGGCGACAACTTCTTTGCGCTGACCCTGCGCATGTCGCGCGCGCACCAGGATTATTTCCGGTTACTGCCCACGCCGAACGAAGGGCGGCTGGCCGAGTTTGAAGCCGAGGCGCGTGAATCGCACCTCAAGCAGGCCGCGATCGAGGCAGCCGAGACTGGCAGCTTCGAGGACTATCTTGCCGCGTGGTTCGAGCGCGTCTGAACCAGACGCCAGCACCGGGCGCGCGACGCCCACAGCAGCACCAGCATCAGCAGGGCCTCGCCCGGCAGCGCACCGCCGCCGCCGCCCTGTACCGGCGCGCTTGCCCCGTCCGCCGGCCAGACGCCGGGGGCCTGGATCGGCACCAGGCATGAGGCGGCCTCCACCTGTGGCGCCATCTGCTCCAGGCTGCAGGCCGAGAACTCCTGGCTGCCGTTGATGCGCGGCGCCATCAGGTAGTCGGCCGGAGTCGCGGCACAGGCGCTGTCACGCTCGCCATCGTGCGGCGCGCCCAGCACATGCGCCATCTCGTGCGCGGCGATCAGCGCCGCCAGACTCACCGCCGCGGTGGCCTGCGACAGGCTGGCACTGAAGCGCCGGCTGCATACGGTGCCCAGGTAGCCCATGCCCACCGTGCGGCCATCGAGTTTGCGGCCGGTAAAAAGGTGCGTGAGGCCGGCGGCGCGCTGCTGCTGGTCATCCGCGCGCCAGGTCGCCAGCTCCTGGAGCAGGTCGCCGGCATCGGTGGTGCGGCCGAACGGCTCGTCAAGGTGCAGGGTGTAGACGCTGACGCTGCTGGCGGCAACGTGCACGCCGAGCTGGTTGGCGAACAGTCCATCGATCATGTTCAGCTGCGCCAGCAGGTTGACCTCCACCTGCTCGCCGTCCTGCGCGGCCAGCAATGCATCGGCCACCAGCGCCACCGACAGCCGGCGCGTGGGTGTCATGCCGCGCAAGAAGGGTGCCGTCGCGACG